>NZ_JBFTPJ010000191.1:0-7586 GCF_056398445.1 Variovorax sp. 01T439_2 | reverse complement strand
CTGCAAGAGCCGTTGCGCATTTTCAGTGACCGGTTGCGCGAACACAGGCGTTCCGAAATGAAGGAACGCATTGGAAAGATCACGGTGAAGATGACCGCAGTCATGGTGACTACGCTGCTCCCGGCGCTCGTCATCGTGACAGCAGGACCGGGCTTCATCGCGATATTCCGTTCATTGGGAGCCATCGCTAGATGAAAACGTTCGAGACTTTCACGCGCTCACGGCTCGTTCACAGCACGCTGGCTGCCATCGCCGTTGGTGCCGCATCGCTGGGTATCAGTGGTTGTGCGGCCCCCAAGGACCAATATCCTGCCAGTGCCGACGCGCAACAACGCGTAGCGGCCGAGATGATGGCAGACACAAAGGCAGGAGCCTCCATCGACACCCAAGCCACCTACTTGAAGCTCGTCGAGCAGATGCAGAGGGAGGATCTCTGGTTTGCATCGCTCGCGCACATCGACGCTCTGGAGCAGCGTTGGGGTGTATCGCCTGAGTCCACGCGCGCACGCGCCGAAGCACTGCGCCAAACGGGTCAGGCTGGGCTCGCTGAAACCGCCTACAGGCGGCTGTTGGGTTCCCGCTTGGAAAGCGCAGGCTACCGCGGCTTGGGCCTGCTAGCAGGCACGCGCGGCAATTACGCTGAGGCAGTGCAGTTGCTCACGCAGGCGCAACGCCGCACGCCCACCGACGCCTTGCTGCTGAGCGACTTGGGCTACGCTCATCTACGCGCCGGCCAGTTCGAGGAGGCACGACTGCCGCTGATGCAGGCCCTGCAGTTACGCCCCGATAGCACGCAGGCACAAGCCAATCTCGCGCTCTATCTGGAAGTAGCCAATCAGCGGGATCAAGCAAGAGCGTTGATGGATGCGCACCGCATGCCCGAGGCGACGCGCTTGGCTGTGCGAGAAGCAGCTCTGCAGATACGTTCACTAGGCGCGGCAGGGTGGTTGGCAGCCCCGATCGAATCCTCAAAGGATATTGCCACGCCGGGACCGAGTGCGGCATCTAGCCAGGCACTTGCATCCGGGAGCAACGAGCCTATTGCCGAACCTCTTGCGCTCAAGCGGTCCCGCTGGACCGGCTCCGGGAGCCCACGCACAGCCGGCCAATCGAACTCCGCCTCGGCTAATTCGGCTGTGTCCCTGTCACCGAATCCTTCGACCTTACGAGGTATCCAATGAAAAACGAGCGTCGCTCTCTTTCGAAGCCGTCCGCGTTCTGCTTGTCCGCTGTGTTGATGCTCGTCACCTCTGTCGCCCTGGCGCAGGAGACCAAGATTGCTAACCCGGAAACCGCATCCTCCAGTCCCGCGATCAAGTCCCCGCCTTCTGGTGCCTCATCCCCCGCGCACGCGCTCCAGCAAAGGCAGGAAGAAATGATCGTTGACGACGAGGAACTCTTCTACGAGCCGTTGCGAGTCGGAGATGCAACGCAAAGTCTTCTGGCATGGCAACGCGGCGGAGAGATTGCTTCCGTCACACCTCGTCCGATCGTAGGCGCTGTTGCGAACCGCAGCTACGAGCGCTATCTCAAGAGCTTTGAGTTTCCGATACCGGAGCGTATGACCTCCTCCGTTAAGTCCACAAGCGGATGGGGCGGAAACCCCGGCAAATGATCTGCGCCTCTCTCGCACGAGTTCCATCATGAAAGCCTCAGTTGCTCAGTCGGCTGCAGCGGGTCGCCAACGAGGGGTCTATGCGATTGAGTACGCCTTCGTTTTCCTCATCTTTTTCACAATTCTGTACGCCATCATTTGCCTCGGCATCATCTTCTCGCTTCGCTTCGCAATGCAGAACGCGGCGGAGGATGGTGCACGAGCAGCGTTGCGCTATCAGACGGACATTTCGGGGCGCGAGACGAAGGCTATCGCGGTCGCAAAACTCCAGACGGACGGTCTGTTTCCAAGCAAGCCAACTGTCGTTGCAACAGTGTGCAGCGTTGAGGGCGCCAATTGCGATCCTGCAAAGCGCGCCTGCGGCGCTGCATGGGAACAACGTTGCCAAGTCACCGTGACGATCACGGCAAACGGGTTCGCGGGACTGCTACCGCCGCTGCCAGGTTTTGCGGTTCCAGATGCGCTAGTCGTGCAGGCAAGCATGTTGCTGGACGGGAGAGCGCTGTGAAAGTCGCCGATACCCGAGAAAACGCTCCCGCCTCGCTCCAACGAGGTGTCGCGGCCATCGAGTTTGCATTCGCTTTTTCTGTGCTGTTTCTGGTCCTGTACGGAGTCGCTACCTTCGGTGCCGTCCTTTATATCCAGCAAGTAGTGTCAAGAGCAGCGGAGGACGGGGCAAGGGCGGTAACCATGCTGCCCTCGAAGTTGGTAGAGGACGATCCAAAAATTCAGGAGGCGGTGTATGCCTCGCTCGCCGCCGCACTCATAGTGCCAAGCGAAAGCAATGGAAGTTCTGCAGATCGTCTTGCTTGGATAAAGAAGAACACAAAAGTCAGGGTAGGCATAGTCGGCAGCGACGGGCAAGTCGCGGTGTCGGTTGTCTATGACTACAGCGCCAACCGCATGCTGCCATCACTGAGCATCAGTCCGTGGATGCCCGATGACGTGGTCGGGCAAGCTACCGCGATGCAAGTCTCCGAGGGATCATCTACATGATTCCGCAGTCCTTTTGCTTTCGAAGCGGCACCGGTTCATTGAGGCCAAGAAAGCAACGCGGCTCGTTGCTGATCAATCTTGCCATTGCGCTCAGCTTGATCATTGTCGTTCTCATCGGAACCGAACTGGGCTATCTCTTCTTCATGAAGCGCGAGGTCCAGAAAGCGGCCGACTTGGCGGCGCTTGCCGGCGCACAGCAGATATCGACCAGTGGCGGCTGCGCGACCGCGAAAGCTGCTGCCAAGCTCAGTGCCAACGGCGCCAGCAGTACCGATCCCAACCGCAACCTTCCCGCGACGTTCTCGCTGGAAGACGGAGAGATCGAGTGCGGCAAATGGGATCCGGCCAAGGCGACGATTGATCACTTCGAGGTCGCGACGATCGATTTGAACGCGGTTCGTGTCACGATCAACAAGGCACCGCTTGCCATTCTTCCCTTCTTCGAAACCGATCGGACGATCCAAGCCAACGCAGTGGCCGCCAATGATCCGATTGCTGGATTCTCTCTAGGAACAGGCGTCGCCAGTCTCGACAAAGGAGTGCTCAACCAATTTTTAAGCGGACTGCTTGGCACGAGCAATCAAATAGCTCTCGAACTGGTGAGCTACAAGGGTCTAGCAACTGGTTCAATACGACTGCTTGACTTGATATCAGCCATGCCTAGCGTCGGCACAGTCAAAGAACTCCTGGATACGCGCATCCAGTTGAGAGAGTTCATCTTGGTAATGATCAAAGCTCTCGGTGCAACTAATCCTGTTGCAGTAGAAGCTCTCAATGGGATTCTTGCAGCCGATGTCCGAACGGCAGAAATCAAGATCGGCGACTTGATCAAGGTGACCACGCCGTCTCCGGAAGGAGCCGCAAGTGCAAACGTGAACGTTTTGGAATTGCTGATGGTCACTGCGCAGATTGCCAATGGAAAGAACGCTGCCAGTCTCGGTACTGGCCTCAATCTTGGCCCTCTCGCCACGGTGGATATGACACTGAGCATCGTCGAACCCCCATCCATTGCCATCGGCCCCGCAGGCAAGGACAGCAACAATAAATGGAAGACTCAAGCCCACTCCGCAGCTATTCGATTATTCCTAGATGCCAAGGTCGTTGATACGAGCAAAATCCCTCTGGTGGGTCTCATCACGGATATTAAGTTGCTCCATCTACCTCTCTATATCGAGGTTGCACCTGGCCAAGCTTGGTTGACTGAGATTCAATGCAACACGCCCCGAAAGGACGCGAAGGTTACGATTGCCTCTCAACCTGGAGTTGCCAATGTCTGCATCGCGGATGGGATGGATACGCAGATGACTAATATGGCGACAGCACCTAGTTGTACAGACTCTGCAACGATCAGTAAGGTCTCGCTGCTGACCATTCCTCTTCTTGAGGTCAAGGCGGCGCTCCCTCTTTCTGCCACGGTGCCGGCTCAGAACGCCGTACAGATGCATTTCGACGGCCTCATCGGGAATGAGGACGATATTCAGCGCAGTACATCCAATACAGTTGGCTCGGTACTTTCGACAGCCGTTGGAGGGTTGATTGGCGGGCTCAATTTAAAGGCCTGCCTCCTTGGAATTTGCTCAAGCACCCTGTATGCCAACGAACTCAAAGGGTTACTCAGTACCCTCAATACCGCTGTGATTACTCCGCTTCTTAGCCTCCTCGATGCCGTTATCCAGCCGCTGCTCAGTCTGCTCGGCGTGCAGTTGGGATACAGCGATGTTCATCACCAATCCCTTACATGCAGTGAAGCGAAGCTTGTCTACTAAAGATCTTTTTCCCTGAGCTTTCTCGATCAATGACCGCCCCCAACTTCGACGAACTCGACCTCTTTGTCTGGGAAGGCAAGGCCGACATCCTCGACCGTATCGCGCGGTGCATGGCGAGCTTCGACGTGGAGGTGATCCGGGCCGATGGCTTGCCGCCTCCGCAGCAGGATCGCGGCACTGCGCTTCGGCCTTCGGTGGCCATCCTCAGCGTCACGGTCATCGACAGTGGCGGCCTTGCGCATGCCACCGAGCTGCTGCATGGCATGCCGGTGATCTGGGTGGCGGCCGCCTCGCGGGAGCGGGACTCGCGCACGTATCCGCCCGAGTACCTGCACGTGCTGCCCTACGACTTCACCTGCGCCGAGCTGCGCACGATGGTGGCCAAGCTGGTGCGGCAGCTGCGCGCGCGCGATGTGGCGCCGCAGGCGCCCGATGTGCTGGTGGCGCATTCGGATGCGATGAAGTCGCTGCTGGCCGAAGTGGGTGCCTTTGCCGATTGCAACCACAGCGTGCTGGTGCGCGGCGAAACGGGCGTGGGTAAGGAGCGCATCGCGCAGCAGCTGCACCTGGGGCACCAGCACTACAGCAAGGGCGCGTTCGTGGCGGTGAACTGCGGTGCGATTCCTGACGGACTCTTCGAATCGCTCTTCTTCGGCCACACCAAGGGCTCGTTCACGGGCGCCGTGCATGCGCACCGCGGCTACTTCGAGCAGGCGACGGGCGGCACGCTGTTCCTGGACGAGATCGGCGATCTGCCGCGCTACCAGCAGGTAAAGCTGCTGCGCGTGCTGGAAGACAACGCGGTCACGCGGCTGGGTGCCACGGCGCCGATCCGGGTCGACTTCCGGCTGGTGGCGGCCACCAACCGCAACCTGCGCGAGATGGTGGCGAGCGGAGAATTCCGCGCCGACCTGTTCTACCGGCTCGCGGTGATCGAGCTGCATGTGCCCAGCCTGGAGGAGCGCGGGGAGATCGACAAGATCGCGATCTTCAAGGCGCTCTTGGCCAATGTGCTGGGCGACGAGCTCGAGACGCTCGGGGAAACGCCGCACTGGCTCAGCGATGCGGTGGCCGAGACCTACTTTCCCGGCAACGTGCGGCAACTGCGCAACCTGGCCGAACGGGTGGGCGTGATCGCGCGGCAGCTGCACAGCTGGGACCAGAACCTGATCCAGCGCGCCATTGCGCTCACGCGCGGCACGCCGACGCTGGCGGCAGGCGCTGCTGCGGAGCGCAACGGCCATGGCGGCGGCGGCACCATGAACGGCGTGGCGCTCGACGGCAATGGCGATCGCAAGGGATGGAACAGCAGCGAGCGCAACCGCATCATCGCGGCGCTGGAGATCAACGACTGGAAGCGCCAGGACACCGCGCAGCACCTGGGCATCAGCCGCAAGGTGCTGTGGGAAAAGATGCGCAAGTACCAGATCCTCGACGGCGAGCCCGGCATCCCCGAGGACGCCTGAACCCGCTGCGGCTCGCTTAGCGGTTCGCCAGCCGCGCCGCCCGGCGCAGCGGCGGGTTCGCCGCGGTTGCGGTGGCACCGCGCTCGGCCACAACAGGCTCGCTGGCGCAGCCTGCGTTGCTCGAGATGCACAGCGCGGTGAGCAGTCCGTCTTCGCTCAGCGCGGGCCGGTTCGGCGGGCCGAAGATGCGGTCGATCCAGGAATTGCTCGCGTCGGCGTCGATGCGCAGTTCGCCGGTGGTGCGCGCCAGGCGCAGCTCGGTGATGCGCAGGTCGAACACGGCGTCGACGTAGTCGAACAGCAGGTTGTAGTAGTCGAGCTGCGCGTCGAGCACTGCGGGCAGTGTTTCGCGGCCGAACTCCATCAGCCGGCGGCGCCCGCGAAAGGCCTGGCCCGATGTGCTGACGGCCTCCGCCAGCTGCCGCTCGCGCTCGCGTCCGGACACGGCGCGCGACCATGAGGCCGAGGTGAGCTCCAGCAGGTTGAGCTTCACGCCTTCGAGCTTGGCTTCCTGGTTGGCGACTTCGGCCAGGGCCGACTTCAGGCGCAGCTGGCGGTCGAAGCCGTTGCCGAAGTTCCAGTTGAGCTCGAAGGCCGCGCGCGTCGGGTCTTGCGGCGACACGCCGCGCGGGTCCTTGCTTTTGACGACCACCGCATCCACGGTCGGCCAGATGCTGGCCTCCTGCTGGTCGACCAAAGCCTGGGCGCGTGCCACGCGGCCCTTGGCTTCGGAGATTTCGGTGCTGCGCTCCTCGGCGCGGCGCAGGGCCTCTTCGTGCGAAGCGATGCGCCAGTACGCGGGCGCGGCCAGCACGGGCAGCGAATCGGTGTTGGGCGTGAACTTGAAGTAGGTGTTGAACTTGGCCAGCGCCTCGTCGCGCTGCGCCTGGAAGTCGGATTCGCGCGCGGCCACGCTGGCGCGGCGCGCGGCCGCCATGTTCAGGTCGTTCTCGCCGGCGGCGCCGAGCGCCACGCGGCGGGCCTCGGCCTTCGAAAGCTCGGCCACCACCTCGGTGGACTTGCGCGCGATCTGCTTCTTGAGATCGAAGCGCTGCACCTGCAGGTAGGCGGTCAGCGCATCGAGCACCACCTTCTGCGAAGTGGTGACGACGGCCTCGTCGTCGGCCTGGTTGCCGGCCTCGGCGGCGCGAATCGCGGCGTTCATGGCGCCGCCGTCGATCAGGCTCAGGCGCGCCTCGGCGGTGAGCACGGTGTAGTTCTCGGTCTTCGCGTTGTCCGCGCCGCTGTTGTAGGTGCCGGAGGCGGTGCCCATCTTGAAGCGCGGGTAGCGGGCCTTCTTGGCGGCGTCCACGCCAAAGCTGCTGGTGTTGGCGGCGGCTTGCGCGGTCTGCACTTCAGGGTAGTCCTGCGACAGCGCAATGAGCGCCTGCTTCACGCGCTGCGCATAGCTGGCGGCGCCGATCGATGGCGCGGAAAGGCGGCGCGCCGGCATCAGCTGCGCGGGCGCCTCCTGCGCCAGGGCGCCCGGAGGAAGCGCAAAGCTCGCGCACAGCACTGCACAAAGAACACCGGTGCCCGCTGGGCGCCGGCCGGCCACGTTGCTGCCCATCATGGTTCGCGGAAGGCTTCGCGCCGCAGCTTGAGCACGGGCCGAAGGATGTACCAGATGAACGGATCGGTGCCCACCTTCAGGTCGACCTCCGACTCCATGCCGGCGGTGATGCGGTTCTCTTCGCGGCCCACGTGGGCCTGCTCGGTGCTCACGAGGATGCGGTAGTACGG
>NZ_JBFTPJ010000190.1:0-7590 GCF_056398445.1 Variovorax sp. 01T439_2 | reverse complement strand
ATGCCCGCCATGGTCGGAATCGAAGAAATCCGGCGCGCCGCGGCGCGTCTCGAGGGTCAGGTGCTCAACACGCCCTGCGTCGAATCGCGCACGCTCTCCGAGATCGTGGGCGCGCAGGTCTACCTGAAGTTCGAGAATCTGCAGTTCACATCCTCGTTCAAGGAGCGGGGGGCGTGCAACAAGCTGGTCGATCTCCTGGAGGCCGACACGCGCGGCGGCCAGGAAGCGACGCGGGGCGTGGTGGCCATGTCGGCCGGCAACCATGCCCAGGGCGTGGCCTACCACGCGCAGCGGCTCGGCCTGCGCGCGCTCATCGTGATGCCGCGCTTCACGCCTGGCGTGAAGATCGAGCGCACGCGCGGCTTCGGCGCCGAGGTGGTGCTGCACGGCGACACGCTCGACGCAGCGCGCGCGCATGCGCTGGAGCTGGCCGAACGCGAGGGGCTGACCTTCGTCCACCCCTACGACGACGAGGCCATCATCGCGGGCCAGGGCACGGTGGCGCTCGAAATGCTCGATGCGGTGCCGGACCTCGACACGCTGGTGGTGTCGGTCGGCGGCGGCGGGCTGATCGCGGGCATGGCGATCGCGGCGCGCGAGCGCAAGCCCGGCATCGAGATCGTCGGCGTGCAGACCACGCGCTTTCCGGGCATGGTGAATGCCGTCAAGGGCACCCAGCACCTGCAGGGCAAGAGCACCATCGCCGAAGGCATCGCGGTCGGAACGCCCGGCGTGCTGACGCGCGAGATCATCGCCCAGCACGTCGACGACCTGCTGCTGGTCGACGAAGGCGACATCGAGCAGGGCGTGCTGATGCTGCTCGAGATCGAAAAGACCCTGGTCGAGGGCGCAGGCGCGGCCGGCCTGGCGGCGCTGATCCGGCATCCGGCGCGCTTCAAGGGCAAGCGCGTGGGCCTGGTGCTGTCGGGCGGCAACATCGACCCGCTGCTGCTGGCGGCCATCATCGAACGCGGCATGGTGCGGGCCGGCCGGCTGGCGCGCGTGCGCGTGAGTGCGCGCGACGTGCCGGGCTCCTTGGCCCAGATCACGGCCACTGTGGCAGAAGCGGGCGCTAACGTCGATGAGGTTCACCACCAAAGAGCGTTTACCATGCTGGCAGCCCAGAACGTCGACATCGAGCTGGTGCTGCAGACCCGCGGGCGGGCCCACCTGGCCAGCGTGCTGGGCGCATTGCACGACGCCGGCTTCGAGGCCGAGGAGCAGCACTGAAGGGGCTCGCAACCCCCTAGACCGCGGCGCCGGGGGCCGCCGGTAAAATGGCCGCAGTTTTTCCGTATTTGAGTATTCGAGGTAATCAATGTCCAACCCTACTCCCGTCGAGCCCGGCCACGCCGCCGCCGTTGAAAAAGACGCCGTCGAATCGATCGTGCACCTGATGCCGCTCGTGCTGCCGCTGGCTGGCGGCGTGCTGATGCTGCTCCTGGCATCCATCGCCGTCTACTTGGCCTGACAGCCATTTGCGTCTTCGTCCGCGGGTCGTGCGGCCCGCGTTGACGCAGTCTCCCGAAGCGAAAACGTTTTCTCAAACGGACCTCCGCGCCAGCAGGCGCGGCGTCCCGTTCGGAAAGACGATTTTTTCAACTTAGGAGATTTCCGATGAACGCACCCACGATGCAGGGCCTCGCCATCCAGGCACCCTCGTACGTCAAGAACGCAAAACTGATTGCCTGGGTGGCCGACATGGCCGCGCTTTGCAAACCCCAGGCCATCCACTGGTGCGACGGCAGCAAGGAAGAGTACGACCGCCTCTGCCAGCAGCTGGTCGACGCGGGCACCTTCAAGAAGCTCAATCCGGCCAAGCGCCCCAACTCCTTCCTCGCGGTGTCCGACCCGAGCGACGTGGCGCGCGTCGAGGACCGCACCTTCATCTGCTCCGCAAAGAAGGAAAACGCCGGCCCCACCAACAACTGGATGGCCCCGGCCGAAATGCGCGCCACGCTGCAGCCGCTGTTCGACGGCTGCATGAAGGGCCGCACGATGTACGTGGTGCCGTTCAGCATGGGCCCGCTGGGCTCGCCGATTGCCCACATCGGCATCGAGCTTTCCGACAGCCCCTACGTGGCGGTCAACATGCGCATCATGACCCGCATGGGCAAGGCCGTGTACGAGGTGCTCGGCGCCGACGGCGAATTCGTGCCCTGCGTGCACACCGTGGGTGCGCCGCTGGAAGCGGGCCAGAAGGACGTGGCCTGGCCCTGCAACAAGACCAAGTACATCGTCCACTACCCCGAAACGCGCGAGATCTGGAGCTACGGCTCGGGCTACGGCGGCAATGCGCTGCTGGGCAAGAAGTGCTTCGCGCTGCGCATCGCCTCCAACATGGGCCGCGACGAAGGCTGGCTGGCCGAGCACATGCTCATCCTGGGCGTGACCAATCCCCAGGGCAAGAAATACCACGTGGCCGCAGCCTTCCCGAGCGCCTGCGGCAAGACCAACTTCTCGATGCTGGTGCCGCCGGCCGGCTTCGAGGGCTGGAAGGTCACGACCATCGGCGACGACATCGCCTGGATCAAGCCCGGCAAGGACGGCCGCCTCTACGCGATCAACCCCGAGGCGGGCTACTTCGGCGTGGCGCCCGGCACCAACATGCTGACCAATCCGAACTGCATGGACAGCCTGGACCATGACGTGATCTTCACCAACGTCGCGCTCACCGACGACGGCGACGTCTGGTGGGAGGGCATGGAGCAGGACACCGGCACGCTGCCCGCGCACCTGATCGACTGGCAGGGCAAGGACTGGACGCCGCAGATCGCCAAGGAAACCGGCGCCAAGGCCGCGCATCCGAATTCGCGCTTCACCGTGGCCGCCACCAACAACCCGGCGCTCGACGATGCCTGGGACGACCCGAAGGGCGTGGCCATCGACGCCTTCATCTTCGGCGGCCGCCGCTCGACCACCGTGCCGCTCGTGACCGAGGCCCGCAACTGGGTCGAAGGCGTCTACATGGCCGCCACCATGGGCTCCGAAACCACCGCCGCGGCCGCCGGCCAGCAGGGCGTGGTGCGCCGCGACCCGTTCGCGATGCTGCCGTTCACGGGCTACAACATGAGCGACTACTTCCAGCACTGGCTCGACCTGGGCAAGAAGCTCGAGGCCTCGGGCGCCAAGCTGCCGAAGATCTACACCACCAACTGGTTCCGCAAGGGTGCCGACGGCAAGTTCGCCTGGCCCGGCTACGGCGAGAACATGCGCGTTCTCAAGTGGATGATCGACCGCGTCGAAGGCACCGCCAAGGGCACCGAGCACATCACCGGCGTGAGCCCGCGCTACGAAGACCTCAACTGGAACGGCCTGGAATTCAGCGCCGAGCAGTTCGCCACCGTCACCAGCATGGACAAGGCCGCCTGGCAGGCCGAACTCAAGCTGCATGCCGAGCTGTTCCGGCAGCTGGCGCACCACCTGCCCAAGGAACTGCCGGAAACCAAGGCGGCCATCGAGCAGCGCCTGGCGGCCTGACGCCGGTCCCCAGGTCTTGTGCGGCCTGTCCGCACACGCAAAAAAGCCGCCCGGATGGGCGGCTTTTTCATGGGTCGGCCGGCGGCTGGCGCCGATCGATCAGTAGTAGCGCGAGCTGTTCATGCGGCGCATGGCTTCGTAGAGCGTCGGCATGCGCGCTTCGCTGGAGCGTGCGGCCACGCGGGCCAGTGCGTCCACCTTGGCGGCAGTGGCGACGGAAACCTTGCCTTCGGACTGCTCGCGCCAGGTGGCAGCTTGCAGTTCCTGCATCACGCGCGGGTCGTTCCTCGCGGTTTCCAGGAAGCGGGCGTCGGCGCGGGCCGAGGCACGGCGCTGGGCGGCTGCGTTCCAGGCGGCGCCCACGCGGGCCAGGGGAGCGCGCAGCGAGCCGGCGAACAGCGCGGCAATGCCGAAGGCGGCGGCGCAGAGCACGGCCCAGGCTGCGAGCAGCGCGCCTTCGTCCCAGTTGGAAACGAGCTTGTCGGCCACCACCATCACCGCCGCGGCAACGGCGACGATCAGCAGGGCGATCAGCGGACGCGAACCGTTCGCGCCGGCGCGTGCGGCCTTGAGCTGGCCGAACAGGATCTCGGCGCGCTGCACGCCGGGATGGACAGTGGGTTGGTCTACGTGGACAAAGCTGGTCATGATGAATCCCTCCGTGGGATGAATGGCGAGTGCCGATGGGGAGATATTAGGGTTTGCCCTAGTGTTTTGCCACTTTATCTTTCTGATGTTTATCATTCACATCACTGATGGACGTCAACTTCCGCACACTCGATCTCAACCTGCTTCGCGTCTTCGACGAAGTGATGGCGGAGCGCAACCTCACGCGCGCCGCGCGCAACCTGTCGATCACCCAGCCCGCGGTGAGCAATGCGCTGCGCCGCCTGCGCGAGGTGCTCGGCGACGAGCTGGTGCGCCGCTCCGGCGCGGGCGTGGAGCCCACGCCGCGCGCGCTGGCGCTCTGGCCCACGGTGCGCGACGCGCTGCGCCAGCTGCAGCACACGCTGGCGCCGGGCGAGTTCGACGCATCGACTGCCGACACCACTTTCCTGCTGGCCATGGCCGACGCCACCGCCGCCGAGCTCATTCCGGGGCTGGTCCAGATCGTGGAGAAGGAAGCGCCCGCTATCTCGCTGCGCGTACTGCCGCTGACCACCCGCGATCCGCGGCGGATGCTCGAGCAGGAGGAAGTCGACATGGCGATCGGCTACTTTCCGGCCGTGATCGCGAGCCTGGCGGCGCGCGGGCAGTCGGGCGTGGGCGTGGCCTTCGAGACCCAGCGGCTCTACCTGGGGCAGTACGTCTGCGTGATGCGGCGCGGCCATCCGCTGGCCAATGCGCCGCTCACACTGGACGACTATTGCGCCGCGCGGCATTTGCTCGTGAGTTTTTCGGGGCGCCCCTACGGCTTCATCGACCAGACGCTGGGCGCGCTGGGGCGCGAGCGGCGCATCGTGGTAACCGTGAACCAGTTCTTCACGGCCGGCCGGGTGGTGGCCAATTCGGACCTGCTCACCGTGCTGCCGCGCCATTTCGTGACCGTGACCGGCATCGACGAGCAGCTGGTGCTGCGCGACCTGCCCTTCGACCAGCCGATGGTGCACGTGGATGCCATCTGGCACCGGCGCGCGCAGCACGGGCATGCGCACGAGTGGCTGCGCACCGCGCTGCTGCGCTCCGCCGCGGCGGCTTTTGCGGATTCGGTCCTCGGGCAGAAGGTGCCCGGATGACCGGGGTTTTTCAGCGGATGACCGACAGCCAGGCGCTGGCGGCTGCGCGCAGTTCCTGCGCGTGGTGCGCGCCGCGGCCGGCGCGGACATCGGCGCTTTCCATCAGCGCGGCGGCGTGGCTGGCCGGGGCGCTGGTGGCGGAAGAACGGAAGAAACGGGCCACTTGGGCAATGAGGCTGAACATGACAGTGCGCGGCTCTTGGCTGCGCTGGAGTGGTTGATGTTCCAAGAATAGGGGTTATCCCTAATATTGAAAGCCCCACTTCATGCGCTTTGTGCATGGGCTGATTCCCCTAGACTGGTTCCAATGAAGCTGCAACTGCTGTCCGACCTGCACCTGGAGTCCCACCCCCGCTTCCACGCCGAGCCCGTGCCCGGTGCCGACATGCTGGTGCTGGCGGGCGACATCGGCTCCTACCAGGAAGGCTCGCGCCTGACGGATCCCGACTTCGGCCTGGGCCGCTTTTCGCCGCGCAACGGCTGGCCGGTGCCCGTGATGTACGTGCCGGGCAACCACGAGTACGACAACACCGATTTCGACCAGACCCACGAGCGCCTGCGCGCGCTGTGCCAGGAGCTGGGCATCCTCTGGCTGGAGCGGGAGACCCTGGTGATCGACGGCATCCGCTTTGTCGGCACCACGCTCTGGGCCGACTTCGATGCGCTGGTGGAGCCCACCGACGGCCTGGCCGACGCGCTCAAGAAGCGCGGCAAGGCAATGCGCGCGGCCGACTTCTATCTTGAGAAAGCCGCGACGGTGCGCCACGGCCAGCCCTTCATGGCCGGCGCCATGCGGGAGCAGGCGCTAGCCTGCCAGGCCTGGCTCGAACAGGCGCTGGCCGAGCCTTTCGACGGCACCACGGTCGCCATCACGCATTTCGCGCCCAGCCTTGCGAGCGCCGATCCGCGCTACGGCCTCACGCCCGGCACGGCCGGCTTCTGCAATTCGCTCGATGCGCTGCTGCCGCGCGCCCGGCTCTGGCTGCACGGCCACCTGCACTGCCCCTTCGACTACGTGAAGGACGGCTGCCGCGTGGTCGCCAACCCGCTCGGCTACAAGGGCAAGGGCGAACAGGAAGGCTTTCGGCCGGAGCTGCTGATCGAGGTGCCCTGAGCGCGCGTTACAGCGGCCCTACAGCAGCTCCTCGCCCACGATCGGCAGCAGCAGCCAGTTCTTGAAGCGCAGCCACAGAAACTCGCCGGGCTCGTCCTCGTGGACGATGTCGCCGCCGGCGTCGTCGTATTCGAGCCATTGCACGCGGCGGCCGCCCGGCGCGAGCCGCAGCCGGTAGCCCAGGCTCACGCGCTCGCCACTCATGAGCCTTTCGTAGTCGGCCACGAGCGCCGGGCTGTCGATCACGAGGCCCATTTCGGTGTTCACCGCGGCCGAGCGGCGGTCGAGGTTCATGGAGCCGACAAAGAAGCGCTCGCTATCGATCACCGCGAGCTTGGCATGCAGCCGGCTGATCGACTGGCCGAAATCGCCGAAGCGCCCCGAGCGCCCGGTGAGCCGGGGCGCGATTTCGTAGATGGTGACGCCGATCTTCAGCATGTCGGCGCGGTAGCGTTCGTAGCCCGCGTAGGCCAGCGGCTCATCGGTGGCGCCGAGCGAGTTGGTCACCACGGTGATGCGCCCGCCGCGCTCGATGGCCTGCTTCATCATCGCCATGCCGCGCGCGCCGGGAATGAAGTACGGCGAGCCGATCTTGACCTCGCGCTTGGCCGAATTGATGACGCCGAGCGCGCCGGCGGTCACGCTGCCCTCGTAGGCGGCCTCCGAGGTGCGCGTGATCTTCGCGGGGTCGTCCACGAACAGCGTGGACGTCGCCCATTGCAGCTCGAGCTTGCCGGTGGCGAGCTRCTCGCCCACGGGCGAATGGTCCAGCACGTCGCGCGGTCGAATGCGCACGTCGGGCAGCGCGGCGGCCGCAAGGGCGTCGAAGCGCTTGTGCGCCTCTTCGGCCGCCATGCGCTGCGGCACGATGCGCTCGATGGGCCAGGCATGCTCGCTGTTCCAGTAGCGGTCGAAGCCTTCGGACATCCGGCGCACCACCGGTCCRCAGGAGAGCACGTCCATGTCGATGAAGTTCGCCGCCGTGCCGCGCATGAAGTATTCATTGGCGATGTTGCGGCCGCCCGAGACGGCAAAGCTGTTGTCGGCCACCAGCAGCTTGTTGTGCATGCGGTGGTTGATGCGGCCGAAGTCGCCCAGCGAGAACAGCAGCCGCAGCGCGAACGAGTCGGCACGCGAAGGCAGCGGGTTGAACAGCCGCACCTCGATGTTGGGAAAAGCCGAGAGCGCGCTGAACACCTCGTCTTCGCCGGCGGTGTACAGATCGTCCACCAGCAGCCGCACCCGCACGCCGCGCGCGGC
>NZ_JBFTPJ010000189.1:0-7591 GCF_056398445.1 Variovorax sp. 01T439_2 | reverse complement strand
GATCCCGACCGGTCGAATCATCTGGCGAACGAGATTGTCATGAGATGAATCGCAGCGGAAGGCAACGGCTGGATGGCCCTGGCAAAGAGAGGGGTTCGGGCGCCGATCTACGTCATCACTCAAATGAGTGATATCCAGTCGGGGCCGTTTCCACGACATTCCCAGGTGCGGGTTGCCTCGGGCGGCGCGGGCGCGCGGATCGAGGCAATCTTTCCTTCAGGAGGAAAGCCCATGCAGCCTGACGCCGTATTGCGCAGCGCGCTCGAGGCGGTTCACCACCTCTCGGACCCCGATCCCCCGTGGTCCGCCATTCTTTCGACGGCCAGCCGGCTGGTGGGCAGCGATGCTGCCGTGCTGATCGTCTTCGAAGGCACCGGCGTGGTCGACGTCCAGCAGTCGGGTGCCGATGCTGCCGCGGTGCGCGACTACGCGGAGCACTTCCATACGGAAGACGTCATGACCCAGCCGAACGTGGCGAAGCCCGAGGGCTCATGGCTGGATACGCAAGCCCTGCTTCCGAAGCCGCTGCGCGAGCGCAATGCCTACTACGTCGACTTCATGTGCAGGCACCGCATGAGGCAGCTCTACTCCTTCATCATCGAGAACGGTCCGGACCGGAGAACGAGCTTTGGATTCCAGCGCGCGTCGGCATGGGACGGGCTGTCTTCCTTCCTCGCGAGCGATCGGATCCGCGCCTACAGCCAGGCGGTGCAGCTGGCGGCGGAACGGCGCCGGGCGCAGGCGGCTTCGTGGCTCGCAGCCACCGACAGCGCCTTCGACGCATTGGGCGAGGCCAGCTGCCTGGTCCACGGCACGGGCCATGTGGTGCACGCTTCTCCGGCCGCGAAAGCCATCTTCGACACGCGGGGAAGCGTCGTCGTTCAGGGTGCGCGGCTCTCGCATCCGAATGCCGGGGAGCGCGAACGATTGCTGGCGGCGGTGCTGCGCGCCGCAGGGGCTGGCCGGGTCGAGCGGCTCGCTTTCAGGGACAGCCGCTGCGGCGGCCCGCTCCACGTCGAGTTGACGTGTGCCAACCCCGCGCTGCGCTTCGGCAGGGAACCGATGGTCTTCATCCGGCTGCGGCGCGCGGCCGCGGGCCCGCTGGCAAGCCCCGACCTGCTGTCGCAGGCGCTCGACATCACGCTGGCCGAGGCGCGCGTGCTGCATGCGCTGGCCACCGGTGTTTCGTTGAACGACTTTGCGCTGCGCCGCGGCGTGTCCATCCACACCGTGCGCAAGCAGGTGGCAATGATGATGGTGAAGATGGACTGCACGAGGCAGGTGGACCTGGTGCGGGCCGCCCTGCGCGTGGGACCATGACCGGCAGGCCGCCGTTGCGCTAGGAGCTTGCCCGGGTCAAGGTCGCGACCGCCGTGAACCCCCTGGACTGCGACTGCGCCTCGAGGGTGCCGTCAGGCTGCAGCTGGTAGGTGAACGTGATCGGCGAGCGCTGGTCGAAAGTGAAGCTCAGCTTGCCGTCCGCGATGCGCGCGGTGGTCCGCCGATGGAAGGACCGAAAGCGGCTGTGGTCGCCCTGCGCGTAGACGACCGTTGCGCCGTCGGCCGTCACGCTTTCCACCACGAGCACCGTTTCCTGCTGCTGCCCGCCCGCCAGGCCCCGCCACTTGCCGGACCATTTGCCGGAGAACGCGCGATGCTGTGGCGCCAGTGCGGCGTCGGGAGGCGTGATGGCAAGGTCGGGCGGCAGCGGCACCGATGAAGACGACGTGGAGGAAGTGGCGGCGCATCCCGACAGGAGCGCAAGCACCAGCGCGAACGTGAAAAGGTGTTGCACGGCCGATCCTTTCTTTTGCCAGAGAAATTCTCGGCGTCCGTGGATGCGGCCGCATCACCAGTTCGCGTGATGCCTGCCGATRCACCGGACGGCAGGGATCGGCGCGCGAGGCGGCTTCGGCTCAGTTCTTCTGCGCGAGCTGCTCCAGGATCGCCGGATTTTCCAGCGTCGAGATGTCCTGCGTGATGGCCTCGCCCTTGGCGATGCTGCGCAGCAGGCGCCGCATGATCTTGCCGCTGCGCGTCTTGGGCAGGTTCTCGCCGAAGCGGATGTCCTTGGGCTTGGCGATCGGGCCGATCTCCTTGGCCACCCAGTTCCGGAGTTCGTTGGCGATCTGCTTGGCCTCCTCGCCGCTCGGGCGCCCGCGCTTGAGCACCACGAAGGCGCACACCGCCTCGCCCGTCACATCGTCGGGCCGCCCCACCACCGCCGCCTCGGCCACCAGGTCGGTCTTGGACACCAGCGCCGATTCGATCTCCATCGTGCCCAGGCGGTGGCCCGAGACGTTCAGCACGTCGTCGATGCGSCCCGTGATGCGGAAGTAGCCGCGGTCTTCGCTGCGCACCGCGCCGTCCCCGGCCAGGTAGATGGTGCCGCCCATCTCCTCGGGGAAGTAGCTCTTCYTGAAGCGCTCGGGGTCGTTCCAGATGGTGCGGATCATCGAGGGCCAGGGCCGCTTGATGACCAGCATGCCGCCCGCGCCGTTGGGCAGGTCCTTGCCGGTCTCGTCCACGATGGCGGCCATGATGCCCGGCAGCGGCAGCGTGCACGAGCCCGGCACCAGCGGCGTGGCGCCCGGCAAGGGCGTGATGACGTGGCCGCCGGTCTCGGTCTGCCAGAAGGTGTCGACGATCGGACATTTCTCATGGCCGATGTTCCGGTGGTACCACATCCAGGCTTCGGGGTTGATGGGCTCGCCGACCGAGCCGAGGATGCGCAGGCTGTCCAGGTTCCAGTTCTTCGGGTGCACCTTCTCGTCCGATTCGGCGGCCTTGATGAGCGAGCGGATGGCGGTGGGGGCGGTGTAGAAGACGCTGACCTGGTGYYKYTCGATCATCTGCCAGAAGCGCCCGGCGTGCGGGAAGGTGGGGATGCCCTCGAACACGACCTGGGTGGCGCCGGCGGCSAGSGGGCCGTAGGCGACGTAGGTGTGGCCGGTGATCCAGCCGATGTCGGCGGTGCACCAGAAGACGTCCTCGGGCCGGATGTCGAAGGTCCAGTCCATGGTGAGCCGGGCCCACAGCAGGTAGCCGCCGGTGGCGTGCTGCACGCCCTTGGGCTTGCCGGTGGAGCCGGAGGTGTAGAGGATGAAGAGGGGGTGCTCGGCRTTGACGGGCACGGGSGGGCAGTCGGTGCTCTGGCCGGCCAGCGCYTCGGCGAAGGTCTTGTCGCGGCCTTCGACGCGGCTCCAGRCGCTGGGGGTGCGYTCGTAGACGAASACGGTGCGGATGGATTCGCAGCCGCCCAGGGCGATGCCGTCGTCGACGATGGCCTTGAGGGGCAGYTCCTTGCCGCCGCGCAGCTGGTAGTTGGCGGTGATGACGGCCACGGCGCCGGCGTCGATGATGCGCTCCTGCAGGGCCTTGGCGGAGAAGCCGCCGAACACCACGCTGTGGGTGGCGCCGATGCGCGCGCAGGCCTGCATGGCGACCACGCCCTCGATGGTCATGGGCATGTAGATGATGACGCGGTCGCCCTTGCCGATGCCGGCGGCCTTCAGGGCGTTGGCGAACTGGCTCACGCGGGCGAGCAGTTCCTTGTAGCTGACGCGGGTGACGGCGCCGTCGTCGGCCTCGAAGACGATGGCGGTCTTGTGYTCGAYGGGGGTGCCGATGTGGCGGTCCAGGCAGTTGGCGCTGGCGTTGAGTTCGCCGTCGCCGAACCACTCGTAGAACGGCGCCTTGGATTCGTCCAGGGTGCGGCTGAAGGGTTGGGTCCAGTCCAGGTTCTCGCGCGCCAGGCGGCTCCAGAAGCCTTCGAAGTCCTGTTCGGCTTCCTGGCACAGGGCCTCGTAGGCGGCCATGCCGGCAATGCGCGCGCCGGCGCTGGCGCGGGCGTCGGGAGGGAACACGCGGTTCTCGACCAGGACGGATTCGATGTTCTTCGATGCGCTGCTGCTCATTTTCTTGTCTCCTTGATCTAGGTGCGGCCGTAATGTCGGCGGGCCCACTTACGGGCCACTGACGGTTGCGATGTTAGTTCGCAGGGTTATCACGAGTCGGACATGGGGGCACCTCTAGAATCGCCGGTCGTTTCCAACCATCCTCTCCATGTCCGCACCCGAATCCTTCGACCGCCCGAATACGCCTGTTCCAGCCCGCGGCTCGCCGCTGCGGCCGCTGCCCAAGCTGATTTTCGCGAGCCGCTGGCTGCAGCTGCCGCTCTACCTGGGACTGATCGTGGCGCAGGCGGTGTACGTGGTGCACTTCCTGGTCGAGCTGCTGCACCTGGTGGAGGCAGCCTTCGGCAGCAAGGACGCGCTGCAGGCGCTGATCACCAGCATCGGCTACAAGACCACCGCGCCGGTGGGCACGCTCAACGAAACAGTGATCATGCTGGTGGTGCTGGCGCTGATCGACGTGGTGATGATCTCCAACCTGCTGATCATGGTGATCGTGGGCGGCTACGAAACCTTCGTGAGCCGCATGGACCTCGAAGGCCACCGCGACCAGCCCGAGTGGCTGAGCCATGTGAACGCCTCGGTGCTCAAGGTCAAGCTGGCCACCGCCATCATCGGCATCAGCTCGATCCACCTGCTGAAGACCTTCATCAACGCGGACAACTACACCGACCGCGTGCTGATTGCGCAGACCGTGATCCACATCGCCTTCCTGTTCTCGGCCATGGCCATCGCCTACACCGACAGGCTCATGGCGCCCGCCGTGCCGCAGGGCGGCGGTTCGCACTGAGCGCCGGGCCTGCCTGCGGCAGGTCCCAGGCGGGCACGCCGGTGAAACGCCTGGCAAGAAAGTCGAGCATCGTGCGCAGCGTGGCAGGCATGTGCTTGCGCGAGGCATACACCGCATACATGCCGACCACCTGCGGCTCGAATTCCGGGAACAGCCGCACCAGCTCGCCGGCCTGCAGCAGGCCGGCGGTCAGGTAGGTCGGCAGCATCGCGATGCCGGCCCCGGCCCGCGCCAGGTGCATCAGGCTCGCGGCATCGTTGGTCGACACGTTGCCGCCCACGGCCACCGAAACGGGCGTGCCGTCTTCCTTGCGCGTGAAATTCCAGAGGCTGCGCCCGAAGTACGAGTGCGTGAGGCAGTTGCGCTGGGCCAGCTCCTCCACGCGCAGCGGCCGCCCCTGCTCCTTCAGGTAGCCGGGTGATGCGCACACCACCGAGCGGCAATCGGTGAGCCGCCGCGCAATGAGGTTGGGATCGATCTCCACCGCCACGCGGATCGCCAGGTCGATGCGCTCGTCCACCAGGTTCACCGCCCGGTCCAGCAGCACCAGGTCGACCGCCACGCCGGGATAGAGCCGCACGTAGTCGGCCACCGCATCGGCCAGCTGCGCCTGTGCGAACGAGGTGCTGGCCGTGATGCGCAGCTGGCCGCGCGGCGCCTCGGCCGGCTGCCGCACGGCCTCCTGCATGTCGCCCGCGAGCTCCAGCACCTGGCGGCAGCGCGGCAGCAGTTCCTCGCCCGCCGCCGTGAGGCTCAGCCGGCGCGTCGTGCGGTGCAAGAGGCGCGCGCCGGTCCATTGCTCGAGCTCGGCCACGTAGCGCGTGACCACCGGGCGCGAGAGGTCGAGCTTGTCGGCCGCGGCCGAAAGGCTGCCCGCATCCACCACGGTGACGAACACGCGCATTGCATTCAATCGGTCCATTCGAACGATTTTAGGAATAAACAAGCGCGCAATTCGAGGTATTTCTTTCGAAAGCAGAAACCTAAGATGCGCTTCATCCCAACCACTTTCTGGAGCCATTCCATGAGCCACATCGCCATCATCGGCGCCACCGGACGCGCCGGCGGCCGCCTTCTCGAAGAGGCCCTGCGCCGCGGCCACACCGTGACGACCATTGCGCGCAAGGCGAGCGAAAAACTCTCGGGCCGCGCCAACGTGAAGGCGGTCGACCTCGACGTGCTCGACAGCGCCGCGCTCGAAAAGACGCTGGCCGGCCACGACGCCGTCTTCAGCGCCGCGCACTTCTCCACCGTGCCGCCCGCGGCCATCATCGAGCCGGCCAAGCGCGCAGGCGTGAAGCGCCTGCTGGTGGTCGGCGGCGCCGGCAGCCTGTTCGCGGCGCCGGGCCTGAAGGTGATCGACACGCCGAACTTCCCCGAGGCCTACAAGGCCGAGGCCACGGCCGGCGGCGTGTTCCTGGAGGCGCTGCGCAACGAGAAGGAACTCGACTGGACTTTTCTCTCGCCCTCGGCCGAGTTCGTCGAAGGCGAGCGCACGGGCAAGTTCCGCCTGGGCAAGGACGACCTGCTCGTGAGCGCCGAAGGCCGCAGCTGGATCACCTTCGAGGACTACGCGATCGCGTTCATCGACGAGCTCGAAAAACCGGCGCACTCGCGCCAGCGCTACACCATCGGCTACTGATCAACGGCCGGTCATGTTCTCCGGCACCACCCACTGGTCGAACTGCTCGGCCGTGAGGTGGCCCGAGGCAATCGCGGCTTCGCGCAGGCTGGTGCCTTCCTTGTGCGCCTTCTTCGCGATGTAGGCCGACTTGTCATAGCCGATGTGCGTGTTGAGTGCGGTCACGAGCATCAGCGAACGCTGAACCAGTTCGGTGATCCGCTCGCGGTTCGGCTCGATGCCCACCGCGCAGTGGTCGTTGAAGCTCACCATGCCGTCGGCCAAGAGGCGCACGCTCTGCAGGAAGTTGTGCGCCACCATCGGGCGGAACACGTTCAGCTCGAAGTTGCCCGAGGCGCCGCCGATGTTGATGGCCACGTCGTTGCCGAACACCTGCGCGGCCAGCATCGTGACGGCTTCGCTCTGTGTCGGGTTGACCTTGCCCGGCATGATCGACGAGCCCGGTTCGTTCTCCGGAATGCTCAGTTCGCCGATGCCGCTGCGCGGGCCGCTCGCGAGCCAGCGCACGTCGTTGGCAATCTTGTTCATGCTGGCGGCAAGTGTCTTGAGCGCGCCGTGGGCATGCACCAGCGCGTCGACGCTGGCCATGGCTTCGAACTTGTTGGGCGCGGTCACGAACGGCAGGCCCGTGAGCTTGGCCAGCTCGGCCGCCACCTGCTCGGCATAGCCCTTGGGCGCATTGAGCCCGGTGCCGACGGCCGTGCCGCCCAGCGCCAGTTCGCACAGGTGCGGCAGCGCGGCGCGCACATGCGCCTCGCCATGCGCGAGCTGCGCCACATAGCCCGAGAACTCCTGGCCCAGCGTGAGCGGCGTGGCGTCCTGCAGGTGGGTGCGGCCGATCTTCACGATGTCGGCAAAGTCCTTCGACTTCTGTTCGAGCGTGCCGCGCAGCCTGGCGATGGCCGGCAGCAGCTTGTGCGTGATGGCCTCGACCGCCGCCACGTGCATGGCGGTGGGAAACACGTCGTTGCTCGACTGGCTGCGGTTCACGTCGTCGTTCGGGTGCACGAGGCGCCCTTCCCCGCGCTCGCCGCCGAGCAGTTCGCTCGCGCGGTTGGCCAGCACCTCGTTGACGTTCATGTTGGTCTGCGTGCCCGAGCCGGTCTGCCACACCACCAGCGGAAACTCGCCCGGGTGCTTGCCGGCAATGACCTCGTCGGCCGCGGCCACGATGGCCTTGGTTTTTTTCTCATCCTGCAAGCCCAGCGCGTGGTTGACCACGGCCGAGGCGCGCTTGACCTGCGC
>NZ_JBFTPJ010000188.1:0-7591 GCF_056398445.1 Variovorax sp. 01T439_2 | reverse complement strand
CTCAAGAACTTCCGCAAGGTGCGCATCGGGCCCGGTGCGTCGAAGGTGGTCGAGTTCACGCTGCGTCCGGACGACTTGCAGTTCATCGGCCGCGACATGAAGCCGACGGTGGAGCCGGGAGAATTCGACCTGTGGGTGGCACCTTCGGCCGCAGACGGCATCAAGAAGAGCTTCGCGCTCACGCGGGAGTGAGGCGCGGTGGACGATCGGTCGATGATGAAAACACCCCTGCTCGCCGGACGCCGCCTGGCACTCATCTGCGAAACGAGCACCGAGAGCTACAGCTTCGGTCCGGACGGCACGGTCGCCGCGATCCTGGGAGAAAAGAACGGACCTGCATGCGCACCGATCTTTCGCTACAGGGTGCTGTCCGCCGACAGCATCGAGCTGCTGGACGGCGACAGGGTGTTCGCGGCCTGGACGCACATCGAGATCGATGGCGATCTGCTGCGCGCCCGATGCAACGGGCAAGCCAAGGTATTCAGGATCGGATGAGGAACGGCTGGCGGAGAACGCGAAAAACGGGCCCCGTCGGGGGCCCGTTCTTCATTGCGCCGATCAAGGGAGCGATTCGGCTCAGAGGCCGGCCTGGCGCGTGAACGACACGCTGGGCTTCTTGTAGGCTTGCGGCACTTCGTCGCGGTAGAACGCGCGGCGGTCGAGGCTTGCGAGCGGGTCGTGCGCCTTGGCAACGGCTTCGGCCTGGATGGTCGCGCGGTCGGCGGTCGAGGTGAAGGCTTGCGCACCGGCGCTGGCGCTGTCGCCGTATTCGTTGCCGGCGCGGGCGGCGGCAACGGCTTGCGGCGCGACTTCGGCGCGCGAAACGCCGGAGTTCACGGTCAGCACACCTTCGTAGGTTTCTGCATGCGCACCGGCGGCAGCCAGGAGCGAGAGGGCAGCAGCAGCGAGGACTTTCGAGGCATTCATTTCAATCTCCTAATGGGTTGGTTGGTGAAATGAAGTGTGATCCTGAAGTGCCTCAAAAAACCGCGGCAAACGGAATCGCGGCGTTCACGGGATTGAAACAATCGAGCCGGTGCCGGCCCGCTGCATGCCGTGGAKTGTTAGGCCTGCATTAGTGCGAAATCATCCAGGGCCGCTTGGTAGGCGCCGACTTGGCGCCGTTGGGTGCCGTCACCGTCGCACTGCGCCGCGGCGATGAACCCGAGCAGCAGCTGCAGCCCGCCGGATGCTTGAAGCGCGCGTAGTCGCGCGAGCTGCCCGGCTCGTGCCGGGCGCGCTCGTTGGTCTCCATCGCGCGGCGCGTGCCCGAGGCCATCAGCGCGAGCCGCGGCGCGGCCGAAAGCACGCGTGGCGATGCTGCGCCGCAGTCGGGGCATGCGGCGGGATCGTCGCGCTGGCCCGAAGGCCGCAGCGCCTCAAAGCCGCCGCACTGGCCGCAGGCGTAGTCGTAGGTGGGCATGGGCGCGTTCGTCAGGCCAGGTCGTGCGACAGCGGCATGTCGATGCTGCCGTCGATCATCTTCACCGGCCCCGCGGCGTTCGGGTTGATGTCGAAGTCGAAGATCTGCGTGGGCAGCCAGAGCGTGGCGCAGGAGTTGGGCACGTCGACCACGCCGCTGATGTGGCCCTGCACGGGTGCGGTGCCCAAAATCGAATAGGCCTGCGCGCCCGAGTAGCCGAACTTCTTCAGGTACTCGATGGCATTCAGGCAAGCTTGCCGGTAGGCCACGTTCACGTCCAGGTAGTACTGCTTGCCGGCCTCGTCGACCGAGATGCCTTCGAAGATCAGGTAGTCGTTGTACTGCGGCGTGATCACGCTCGGCTTGAAGATCGGGTTCCTGATGCCGTACTTGGCCATGCCGCCCTTGATGAGCGTGACCTTCATGTGCACCCAGCCCGCCATCTCGATGGCGCCGCAGAAGGTGATCTCGCCGTCGCCCTGGCTGAAGTGCAGGTCGCCCACGCTGAGGCCCGCGCCGTCGACGTACACCGGAAAGAACACCTTCGAGCCGCGCGACAGGTCCTTGATGTCGCAGTTGCCGCCGTGCTCGCGCGGCGGCACGGTGCGCGCACCCTCGGCCGCGGCCTTGGCGCGCGCGTCGCCGGTCATCTTGCCCATGTGGGCGGTGCCGGCGAACGGCGGATTGGCAAGGCCGGGCACGCGGTCCGGGTCGGTGGCGATGAGCTTGCCTTCGCGCTCGTTCCACATGTCGAGCATCGGCTTGTCGGGCAGGCAGCCGATCAGGCCGGGGTGGATGAGGCCCGCGAAGTTGACGCCGGGAATGTGGCGCGAGCTGGTGAACATGCCCTTGAAGTCCCAGATGGATTTCTGCGCTTCGGGAAAGTGCTCGGTCAGGAAGCCGCCGCCGTTCTTCTTCGAGAAGAAGCCGTTGAARCCCCAGAGGCTGTCCTGCTTGGCGCCGATGTCGAGCAAGTCCACCACCAGCAGGTCGCCGGGCTCGGCGCCCTTCACGCCCACGGGGCCCGAGAGGTAGTGCACGGTGCTCAGGTCGATGTCGCGCACGTCGTCGGCGCTGTCGTTGTTCTTGATGAAGCCGCCGGTCCAGTCGAAAGTCTCGAGGATGAAGTCGTCGCCCGGGTTGACCCAGCAGGCCATCGGAATGTCCGGATGCCAGCGGTTGTGGATCATCTCGTTCTCGGTGGGCGGCTTGGTCAGGTCGACCTTGATCAGCGTGTCCGTCATTTGCAGTGGCTCCTGGGTGGGTTGTGGTTAAACGGAGAGATAGGCCTTGATGTGGTCGACGTCGGTCTTGTCGCGCGCGGTCTCGTGTACGAGGCGCCCGCCTTCGATCACGAAGAGCCGGTCGGCCACGTCCATGGCAAAGCTCAGCACCTGCTCGGACACGACGATGGTGATGCCGCGCAGCTTGCGGATCTCGTTGAGGGCCTTGGCAATGTCCTTGATGATCGAAGGCTGGATTCCTTCGGTGGGCTCGTCGAGCAGCAGCACCTTGGGGTCGGTGACGAGGGCGCGCGCAATGGCCAGCTGCTGTTGCTGGCCGCCCGAGAGGTTGCCGCCTTTGCGGCGTTTCATGTCCCACAGCACGGGGAACAGCGCGTAGATTTCTTCGGGAATGCGTTTGGTCTTCGAGTTCTCGAGGCCGGTCTGGATGTTCTCTTCCACGGTGAGGGTCGGAAAGATCATGCGGCCCTGCGGTACGTAGGCAATGCCCTTGGCCACGCGCCTGAAGCTCTCGTCGCGCGAGACGTCCTGCCCCGCCACCTCGATGCGGCCGCTCTTCAACGGCAGCACGCCCATGAGGCTCTTGAACAGCGTGGTCTTGCCCATGCCGTTGCGGCCCATGACGGCTATTGTTTCGTTGGCATGGCCTTCGAAAGAGATGCCGTGCAGGGCCTCGCTCTGGCCGTAGGCTACGTGGAGGTCTTCTACCTTCAGCATGATGTTGCTCATCTGGTTGTTCCTCTAAGGCTCTTGTTCAGGGCGTGTGCACAGGMCACYGGGTRCTTCCCTCCGCGAATGTCCCCCGGGCTTCGCCCTCCTCCTTGATTTCGCTGCGGGAAGCACCCCGATGCCCTGTGCACGATGGGCGCGGCTGTGGTGCTGGCCGATCAACGACCGCTGCGCATGACGATCACGCCGATGGGGTGCCTTGCGCAGCGAAATCAAGGGGGAGGCCGCAGGCCGGAGGACATTCGCGGAGCAAGGTACCCCGTCGGCGGGAGCGCGCCCTGAACAAAGCACAACGCAAGACTTCATCTAGTGCCCCAGATAGACATCAATGACCTTCGGATCCGCCTGCACCTTCTCCATCGGCCCCTCGGCCAGGATCTTTCCCTGGTGCATCACCGTGACCTTGTGCGCGATCTGCTTCACGAAGGCCATGTCGTGCTCGATGACGATCACCGCACGGTTCCGGCAGATGCGCTTGAGCAGGTCGGCCGTGAGCTCGCGTTCGCGCGCGCTCATGCCGGCAATGGGCTCGTCGAGCATCAGCAGCTCGGGCTCCTGCATCAGCAGCATGCCGATCTCCAGCCACTGCTTCTGGCCATGGCTCAGCAGGCCCGCCTCGGTGCGCAGCCGGTCGGCAAGGCCGATGTCCTCGGCCACCGCCTGGACCTTGGCCTTGACCTCGTCGTCGCACTTGAACGCCAGCGCGCCGAGCACCGAGCGACCCTTCGGGAACGACACCTCCAGGTTCTGGAACACGCTCAGGTTCTCGTAGATCGACGGCGTCTGGAACTTGCGGCCGATGCCCAACCGCACGCGCTTGTGCTCGGCCATCTTGGTGAGCTCGGTGTTCTTGAACTTGATGCTGCCGGCGCTCGCACGGGTCTTGCCGCAGATCAGGTCCAGCAGCGTGGTCTTGCCCGCGCCGTTGGGGCCGATGATCACGCGCAGCTCGTTCCTGTCGATGTAGAGCGTGAGGTCGTCGATGGCCTTGAAGCCGTCGAAGGAGACGCTGAGGTCTTCCACGGCCAGCGCGAAGTCGGTGTTGCTCATGAGGTGGTGGCTCCGGTGTAGTTCTTCAGGCGCGCTGGCTGCCGACACCGTCGGGCAGCTGGGGTTCGGGCGCCGCGGCCGCGAGCGGTGCTGCAGGCGGCAGTGGCGTGGAGGCCGGCGGCTGCACGGCGGCCTCGCGCAGTGCCTTGCGGCGCTCCTTCCACCAGGGCCTGATCTTTTCGTCCCACAGGCCCGCGAGCCCCATCGGGAAGGCCATGGTCACGCCGATGAAGAGGCCGGCCATCAGGAACAGCCACAGATCCGGAAAGCTCTCCGAGAACAGCGTCTTGCCTGCGTTCACCAGCAGCGCGCCGTACACCGCGCCCACCAGGCTCATGCGGCCGCCCACGGCGCAGAAGATCACCATCTCGATCGACGGCACGATGCCCACGAAGCTCGGCGACATGAAGCCCACCTGCAGCGCGAACATCGCACCGCCGATGCCCGAGAGCCCGGCCGCCAGGCAGAAGGTGAAGACCTTGAAGTTGGACACGTCGTAGCCCGAGAAGCGCACGCGGTCTTCCTTGTCGCGCATCGCGAGCAGCAGCGTGCCGAGCTTGCTGGTCTGGATCCAGCGGCACAGCACGATGCTCGCGACCAGCAGGCCCACGCAGACGTAGTAGAGGACGTACTTGGCGCCGTCGGTGCGCGTGTCCCAGCCCAGCATCGTCTTCAGGTCGGTCATGCCGTTGACGCCGCCGGTGTAGCCCTGCTGGCCGATGATGAGCACTGTGCAGATCAGCGCCACCGCCTGCGTGATGATCGCAAAGTACACGCCGCCCACGCGGCGCTTGAACATCGCAAAGCTCACGAGCCAGGCCAGCGCCATCGGCGCCAGCACCACCAGCGCCAGGCTCAGCGGCAGGCTCTTGAACGGCAGCCACAGCGCGGGCAGCTCGGTGATCTGGTTCCAGTCCATGAAGTCCGGAATGCCCGGCGTCGACTGGATCTTGGTCGTGACGGGGTCGGAGGCCTCGAGCTTGAGGAACATCGCCATCGCATAGCCGCCGATGCCGAAGAACACGCCCTGCCCCAGGCTCAGCACGCCGCCGTAGCCCCATACCATGACCAGGCCGACGGCCACGAAGGCGTAGGTGAGGTACTTGCCCACGAGGTTCAGGCGGAAGATGTCGAGCGACAGCGGCAGCACGACCGCCAGCAGCAGCACCAGCAGCAGGAGGCTGCCGAGCTGGTAGCGCAGGATCGAGGCCTTGATGAAATTCATCATCGGAACGTTCTCCAGGAAGGGTTCGGGTTCATCAACGACGCACCTTGACTGCGAAAAGCCCTTGCGGCCGCATCATCAGAATCAGCACGATCAGCGAGAGCGTCAGCACCTTGGCCATCGAGCCGGTCATGAAGAACTCCGAGATCGACTGCGTCTGCGCAATGCCGAAGGCCGAGACCACGGTGCCCAGCAGGCTGGCCGCGCCGCCGAAGGTGACGACCAGGAAGGCATCGACGATGTAGAGCGAGCCCGAGGTCGGCCCGGTCGAGCCGATGGTGGTGAAGGCCGCGCCCGCCATGCCGGCAATGCCGCAGCCGATGGCAAAGGTCAGGCGGTCGGTCTTCATGGTGTCGATGCCGGTCGCGTTGGCCATGGTGCGGTTGGCCACGGTGGCGCGCACGCGCAGCCCCCACCGGCTCTTGTGCAGCGCAAGCAGCACGCCGCCGGTGACCAGCGCGGTGAGCGCGAGCACGAACAGGCCGTTGATCGGAATGTCCAGGCCTTCATGCGGCGTCCACGAGCCCATGAGCCACTCGGGCAGCGTGGGGCTCACTTCCTTCGGGCCGATGAAGGTGCGGAAGATCTGCTGCAGCCCCAGGCTCACGCCCCAGGTGGCGAGCAGCGTGTCGAGCGGGCGCTTGTAGAGATGGCGGATCAGCACCCACTCCACGATCCAGCCGACGATGAAGGCGAACACGAAGGCCAGGCCGATCGCGATCGGAAAGTAGTACGGCATGAACGCGGGCGCCAGGCTTTCGGTGACGCGCGCGGCCAGGTAGATCGAATAGGCGCCGATGGTCATGAACTCGCCATGCGCCATGTTGATCACGCCCATCTGGCCGAAGATGATCGCGAGCCCGAGGCCCATCAGCAGCAGCACCGCGAACAGGCTCAGCCCCGCGAAGCCCTGCATCAGGCCGATGTTCATCATGTCCGACAGAGTCATGGCAACGATTCCGGTGTTGGGTATTGGCTCCTTCCCCTTCCGGGGGAAGGTTGGGATGGGGGCAGGCAGAGCGAGCCCAATGGTGGCGCCGCTTGCCCCCACCCCTGCCCTCCCCCGGAAGGGGAGGGAGAAAGTCATCAGGGGTTTATTGATATCCCTTCGGAAACGGATCCGGCTTGATCAATTCCGCCGACTCCGCCACCACCTTGAACGTCCCATCCAATTGCCCCTGCCCGATGCGCGCCTTGCTCCACAGATGGTGGTTCGCATCCAGCTTCACGTAGCCCTCAGGCGCCGTCTTCAGCTCGATGCCCGGAGAGCCGGCCACCACCTTGTCCACGTCGAAGCTGCCGGCCTTCTCCACCGCCGCCTTCCAGAGCCACGGGCCGAGGTAGCCGGCCTGCGTGACGTCGCCGATCACCGCGTCCTTGCCGTACTTGCCCTTGAAGGCTTCCACGAACTTCTTGTTGTTCGCGTTGTCGAGCGACTGGAAGTACTTCATCGACGAATAGAAGCCCGCGAAGTTCTCGCCGCCTACGCCGGTCATCTCGTCTTCCGTGACGGCCAACGTCAGCAGGAACTGCTTGTCGCCCGTGATGCCCGCGGCCTTGAGCTGCTTGTAGAAGGCCACGTTCGAGCCGCCCACCACCGCCGCGAAGATGCAGTCGGGCTTGGCGACCTTGATCTTGTTGATCAGCGAGTTGAAGTTGGTGTGGCCCAGCGGGTAGTACTCCTCGCCCTTGACCGAGCCCTTCTGGAAGTTCTCGATGTGCTTGCGCGCGATCTTCATCGAGGTGCGCGGCCAGATGTAGTCGGAGCCCACCAGGAAGAAGGTCTTGGCCTTCTTCTCCTTGGCGCCCCAATCCAGGCCCCAGATGATCTGCTGCGTGGCTTCCTGGCCCGTGTAGATCACGTTCTTGCTCTGCTCCAGGCCTTCGTAGAAGGTCGGGTAGTACAGGAGGCCGTTCTCC
>NZ_JBFTPJ010000187.1:0-8315 GCF_056398445.1 Variovorax sp. 01T439_2 | reverse complement strand
GTACCAGGGCGTGGTCGATCCGCTGGGCGGCATCAACACSCTGTGGCCGCTGTTCGGCATCKCCAACCAGATGCTGGCTGCGGTGGCGCTGCTGCTGGGCGTGGTGGTGCTGTTCCGCATGAAGCGCGAGCGCTATGCCTGGGTGGCGATTGCGCCGGCCGCATGGCTCCTGGCGTGCACGCTCACGGCCGGCTGGCAGAAGATCTTCTCGCCCGATCCGAAGATCGGCTTCCTCTCGCATGCGGCCCGCTACACCGAAGGCCTGGCCAACGGTGTGCTGGTGGCGCCGGCCAAGACGCCCGAGGCCATGTCGCGCATCGTCTTCAACGACCGGCTCGACGCGGCGCTGTGCGCGCTCTTCATGTTCGTGGTGCTGAGCGTGCTGGTCTACAGCATCAAGGCCTGCCTCGCGGCACGCGCGGCCCACCGGCCGACCGCGCAGGAGACGCCGTTCGAACCGCTCGCCGCCTCGGCGGCGCGCTGAACAGGAGGGGGCCATGGCTCTCGCATTGCCGGAGGCCGGGCGCTACTTCGCGCGCTCGCTCAAGCAGTCGCTGCGGCTCATGGTCGGGCTGCCCGACTACGACGCCTACCTGACCCACATGGCGGCCACCCATCCGGACCAGCCGCCGATGAGCTACGAGGCCTTCTTCCGCGAGCGGCTCGAGGCGCGCTACGGCGGGGGCAAGGGGCGCTGCTGCTGAAGAGGGCGGCGGCGGCGCCGCGCGCAAGCAGCGCGGCTGTGTTTACAATCCCGCCGTTCGCGCGAAGCGAACTTTTGTTGCAGGAAGCCCCGGCCACGCGCCAGGGCGAACCGGGCAAAGGACCCAACCCAGATTTTTCTCCAGGCAGGGCGCATGCGGTTTCTCCATCGGTCGATGGAAGAAGCGGCATGGCGCTTCGCGATCCCAAAAAATCGCCCTGAGGGAAATTCTCCATGTCCGCTCGCCCGCCTGCCGTGCGTCGTCGCCTTCGCCGCACGCCGCTCTTCCTTGCCACCCTTGCCGCACTCCATTGCGCGGCCGAGGCCCAGACCTCGGCCAGCACGTTGCAGGAGATCACCGTCACCTCCGAGCAGGAGCCCGGCTATGCCCCGTCGGTCGGCAGCACGGCCACGAAAGGCAGTGCGCCGCTGCGCGACATTCCCCAGGCGGTCAACGTGCTGCCCGCGCAGCTGCTGCGGGACCAGGGCGCCACCTCCATGCAGGACGCGCTGCGCAATGCGCCCGGCGTTTCCTTCAATGCGGGCGACGGCCAGCGCGACCAGGTGGTGATCCGCGGCTTCACGGCCATTGCCGACTGGTTCGTGGACGGCGTGCGCGACGACGCGCTGTACTTCCGCGACCTGTCGGACACCGAGCGCATCGAGGTGCTCAAGGGCCCGGCCGCGGTGCTGTACGGCCGCGGCTCGTCGGGCGGGCTGATCAACCGCGTGACGAAGAAGCCGATCTTCGAGCGCCCCTTCGGCGAAGTGTCGCTCGGCCTGGGCACCCACGACTTCAAGCGGCTCACCGCCGACCTCAACCGGCCCATCGGCGAGAACATGGCCTTCCGCCTCAACGTGGCGCGCGAAAAGTCGGGCAGCTGGCGCGACCAGCAGTTCATCGACCGCTACAGCATCGCGCCCTCGCTGGCCATGAAGTTCAGCCCGCAGACCGACCTGCTGCTGCAATACACCAACGCCTACGACCAGCGGCTGACCGACTTCGGCATTCCGGCGCTCAACGGCCGCCCGGTGAACGTGCCGATCGGCACCTACTACGGCTCGGCCTTCGCGAAGCGCGACGACACCACCACCACGCGCGTGCAGTCCTTCACCGCCACGCTCAACCACCGCTTCAGCGACACGCTGAGCCTGCGCAACACCACGCGCTACTACAGCTACAAGCTCGACCGCTTCAACACGCTGCCCAGCGGCACCACCGACCCGGTGCGCATGACCGTCGGCCGCACCCGCGGCTTCGTCGACCGCGACGAGAGCGGCTGGTTCAACCAGACCGACCTGACATGGCGCAACGAGCTCGGCGGCTTCAAGCAGGAATGGCTGATCGGCGCCGAGCTCGGCAAGCAGGACAAGCGCGCGTACACGGTGTCCTCGGCCACCGGCTTCGAGCGCGTGAGCATCCTGAACCCGGTTTCCGCGCCGCCGCCCATCCCGCTCGCCAGCTACCTGGCCAACAGCGCGATTCCGAGCAACTCCACCTTCAAGACGGCCGCGCTCTATGCGCAGGACCAGATCACGCTGGCGCCGCAGTGGAAGGCGCTCGTCGGCGGACGCTACGACGACTTCCGCCAGGAGACTTCCTTCGAGCGCACGCTGGCTCCCTTCTCGCGCACCGACCGCAAGTTCAGCCCGCGCGCGGGCCTGGTCTGGCAGCCGAGCGACTCGCAGTCCTACTACGTGTCGTACAGCCGCTCGTTCCAGCCTTCGGCCGAGACCTTCGCGCTGTCGGCCAACAACGCCGCCAACGATCCCGAGATCACCGTCAACAAGGAGATCGGCGCCAAGCTCGACTTCCTGGACGGCGCGCTCAACCTCACGGCCGCGCTCTTCAACCTGGAGCGCTCGGGCATCAAGAACACCGACCCGTCCAACCCGGCGCGGCAGATCAACGTGGGCACGCAGCGCACCAACGGCATGGAACTGGCGCTGGCCGGCAAGCTGCCGGGGCGCTGGGACGTCAGCGCGGGCTACGCCTACCTGGACGGCCGCATGGTCAAGTCGCTGGCCACCGTGAGTTCGCTGCAGCTGCCCATCGGCGCCGCGATGCCGGTGCAGGGCAAGGTGGCGCCGCTCACGCCGCGGCACTCGGCCTTCGTGTGGCTCATGAAGGACCTGGGCCATGGCCTGAGCGCGGGCGGCGGCGTGAACTACGTGGCCGCGCGCTATGCCTCGCTCAGCAACCTGGTGACGCTGCCTTCGTACGTCACGGCCGACCTGGCCGCGAGCTACAGGACCGAGCGCTACGAGCTCTCGGTCAACCTGAAGAACATCACGGGCAGGAAGTACTACGTGTCCGCGCACGGCAGCGTCGACAACCTGATCATGCCGGGACCGGGGCGCGAGCTGCAGGTGGCGCTGACCGCAAAGTTCTGAAGCGCATGACGACGCGCAAGGGCTCAGGCGCCGGCTGAGCCTGGCTGCGCGAAATCCAGTTTCTCGCGGCCGCCGCCTGCTGCCACGATGGCCTCCACGCAAACGAATGGTGGAGTACATCGATGGCCTCCGAATTGAATCAAATCGCAAGCTGGTCGCTGCGCTGGCGCATCGGCCTTTCGGGCGCCCTGTGCCTTGCGGCGGCGCTCTCTGCGGCGCAGCCGCCGGATGCGGGCGTCGTGCTGCATGCCGAGCAGCGCTTCCAGCTTGCGCTCGAAGCGCAGGCCACGCGCGACTACCGCGCGATGCTCGAACAGCTTCGGCAAGCGGCGGCCGAGGACCACGCCGAGGCGCAGGAGATGCTGGGCATGGTGCTGCTGGCGGGGCCGACGCTGTACGGCGCCGCCATCAGGGCCGACCGCTGCGAGGCCCGCCAGTGGATGCTGCGCGCCGCCGCGCAAGGCCGCGAGACGGCCAGGGTGCAGCTTGCCTTTCTCAACAGGCTGCGCCAGTCTCCGGCCGGCAGGAACGCCTGCGGCTGAGCCTGCGAGTGCGCGGTGCGGGCAGTGACGCCTGGTTACCGCATCGTGCGCGAGGATGCGTCGCCGGAAAATGAAGGGCTAGACTCTTTGTTTGCCAAACCCTCCGCTGCGAGGCCGACTCATCATGAAACCCTGGTTGATTCCCATGGCGCTTGCCCTGGCGGGCACCGCCCACGGCGCCGAAAACTGCGAAGCCCTGCGCACCCAAATTGAAGCGAAGATTGCCGCGGCCGGCGTGACGCGCTTCGCCGTCACCACCGTCGATGCCAACGCAGAGGCGCCCGGGCAGGTGGTGGGCAGCTGCGATCTCGGCAGCAAGAAGATCGTCTACCAGCGCGAAGACGCTCCCGCCGCAGGCGCGGCCCCGGCGCGTCCGAGCGCAGGCCCGGCCGGCGAAGAGATATTGACGGAGTGCAAGGACGGCACGGTGTCCGTCGGCGGCGACTGCAAGAAGTAAGCAGGAGCCAAGCCTTGTCATCTTCCAAAGCCTTTCGCATTGCACTCTCGGCCTCGGCCGCCGCCATTGGCGGCATGGCGGCGTACTGGACCCTTCTTGCCACGCGGCAGGGGCACATCCTCTTCAACGCCAGGAAGCTTCCGGTCGTCCACCTGTCCGACGACTTTTCCACCTACTCCCACACCGTGCCGGGCGGCATGGTGCGCGGCTACGTCTACCACCCGCAGGGCGAAGACGCGCTGCAGGACCTGTTCATCTATTTTGCCGGCCGGGGCGAGGACGTCCGCGCCACCGCGCAGGCGCTGCACTGGCTGCCGGAGGGCTTCGGATTTGCGGCGGTCAACTACCGCGGCGTGGCCGACTCCGAAGGGCATCCCTCCGAGATCGCCTCGGTGGCGGACGCGATCCAGTTTGCCAACCACCTGCGCAAGGCCTTTCCGCAGGCGCGCCTGCACGTGGTCGGCCGCAGCCTGGGCACGGGCGTGGCCATCCAGCTGGTGGCGCAGCAGGACTTCTCAAGCCTGCAACTGGTCACGCCCTACGACTCGATGCTCGAAGTGGCGAAGAAGCGCTTTCCGCTGGTTCCGCTCGCGCTCTTGCTGCGGCACCGCTTCGACTCGCTCACGCACTGCAAGGAAGTGGCCGCCAAGACCCAGGTGCTGCTGGCCGAGCGCGACGACGTGGTGCTGCCCGAACGCTCGCAGAAGCTGATCGCGGCCTGGCCCACGCCCATCAGCGTGCAGACCGTGCCTGCCTCGGACCACCACAGCATCATGGGGCTCGAGGCGACCTGGCTCCATCTGGTCGACTTTGCGTTGACGGCCATCCTTCCCGAGCCGATCGCGGCCTGAGCTGCTGCACAGGTGCCTCAGCCGGCACCGAGCGCCGCAAAGCCGCATTCAAGATCGCGCAGCAGGTCCGAAGGCGACTCGAGCCCCACGTGCAGCCGGATGACCGCGCCGCGCGTGCTCCAGTCGGTCACGCTGCGGGCCGCGCGCATGTCGGTCCAGGCCACCAGGCTTTCATAGCCCCCCCAGGACGAGCCCCGGCCGAACAGCGACAGCGCATCGACGAAGCGCTCGACCGAGGCGTTGCCGATACCCGGCTGCAGCTCGAACGAGACCAGCCCGTTGGTGCCGCGGCAGTCGCGCTTCCAGAGCGCGTGGCCCGCGTGCTGTGGCAGCGCGGGGCAGAACACCGCCGCCACTTCGGGCCGCGCCTGCAGCCAGTGCGCCACCTCCATCGCATGCCGCTCGTGCATCTGCAGCCGCGCGGACAGCGTGCGCATGCCGCGCAGCACCAGCCAGGCATCGTCCGGGCTCACCGTCATGCCGAAGGCGTCGCAGCGCTCGTTGAGCGGCTGCCAGGCTTCGCGCGTGGTGGCCACGGTGCCCATCATCACGTCGGAGTGGCCCGAGAGGTACTTGGTGGCGGCCATCAGCGAGATGTCGGCGCCGAGTGCAAGCGGCCGGTATTGAACGCCCGAGCCCCAGGTGTTGTCCGCGGCAACGAGCGCGCCGCGCGCATGGGCCAGCTCGGCCAGCTTCGGCAGGTCGCACATCTCGTAGACCAGCGAACCGGGGCATTCGGCATACATGAGCTTCGTGTTGGGCTCGAACAGTTCCTCCACACCGCTGCCGTCCGCGGCAAAGAAGCTGCAGCGGATGCCGTAGGGATCGAGGAAGGAGTGCACGAGCTTGCGCGCCGGCTCGTACACGCTGTCCGACATCAGCACATGGTCGCCGGGCTTCAGGTACGACAGCAGCACCATGCCGATGGCGGCCAGGCCGGTGGGAAAGAGGCGCGTGCGGTGGGCGCCTTCGAGTTCGCTCACTGCGTCCTCGAGCGCGAAGGTGGTGGGCGTGCCGCGTGCGCCGTAGCTGAAGGCGCGCTCTTCGCCGCGCCGGGCGCGCGTCTCGCGCATGGCGGCCACGCTGTCGAACAGCACGGTGCTCGCGCGCACCAGCGGCGTGTTGACCGGCGAGCCGCCGAAGTAGGCCGGGGCCTTGCCGGTGTGGGCGAGCCGGGTGTCGAGGGAGTGGCCTGCGGTGTCTTTGGGCGAATCGGACATGGTGTGTTCCAGCGAGCGCGGGCCTCTATGGTGCGTCAATCCGCCTTGGCGCCCGAAAGCTTGACGATGCGCGACCAGCGGTCGATGTCCTGGCGCAGCTGCGCGGCAAAGGCTTCGGGCGTGTTGGCCACCACCTCGCTGCCGCCGTCGTTCACGAGCTTGGTCACCTCGGGCAGGCGCAGCGTGCGCACGATGGCTTCGTTCAGGTAGGCCACGCGCTCGGGCGGCGTGCCGGCCGGCGCAAAGAAGCCGTACCAGTCCTCGAAGCGGGCATTGGCATAGCCCAGCTCCTCGAGCGTGGGTGCCTTGGCGAACACGCCGATGCGGCGCGGGCTGGTGACGGCCAGCACGCGCAGCTTGCCGTTCTGCACCATGCCCGCGACCGAGGAGGTCGAGGTCACGAGCACGTCGACCTGTCCGCCGAGCAGGTCGGTGAGCGCGGGGCCGGCGCCCTTGTAGGGCACATGCGTCATGTCCACGCCGCTGTCCTTTTGCAGCACCACGCCGACCAGGTGCGAGAGCGTGCCGTTGCCCGGCGTGGCATAGGTGAGCTTGCCGGGGCTGGCCTTGGCGCGCGTGGCCAGGTCGGCGAAGGTCTTGTAGGGCGAATTGGCTTCCACCACCAGCGCGAGCGGCGCCGCGTTGATCTGCGTGATCGGCACGAAGTTCTTGATCGGGTCGAAGCCGGGTGCCGAGTAGAGCGAGGGGTTCACCGCCATGATCGACACCTGCGAGGTCAGCACCGTGTAGCCGTCGGGCTTGGCCTCGGCCACCGACTTGGCGCCGATGTTGCCGCCCGCGCCGCCGCGGTTGTCCACCACCGCGGCCTGTCCCATGATTTCCGGCAGCCGCGTGGTCACCAGCCGCGCCGTGGCGTCGTTGCCGCCGCCCGGGGGAAAGGGCGAGACGAACTTCACCGGCTGCGACGGAAAGCCGTTGCGCGCAGGCAGCGGCTGGGCCGAGGCCGGCTGCAGCGCCATGGCCGCGAGCCATGCGGCAGCGATTGAAAGACGGGCAAGGCTCGGAATGCGAAAGGCAGACGACATGACGGGACTCCTGGAATAGGAACTGACAACGGCGAACGGAGAAAGCGAAACCGGGGGAGCTAGGCGTGCCGCGCGGCGGAAGCGGTGGGCAGCCTGAAGGCCGAGCGCTCCTGCGCATCGAGCTGCGCGACCAGGCCGGTCTCCCAGGCGAGGTAGCGGCGCGCCGCTTCCTTGTTGCCGTCGTGGCGGTCGTGCACGAAGAACAGGTAGTCGATGCAGTCCGTCCTGGGCGAGGCGCGGGCGTATCGACCAGCGCGCCTGCGGGATGTGGCCGGCGCGGAACTGCATGCTCGGGCGCAGGTCGACCAGCGCCACATCGCCCTGCGCAAGGCGGGCGGACAGCGCCTCTGCATCGATCGTCGCCAGCGCAGGTGCGGCCGGCGCAGGGGCGGGCGCGAGCGACAGCCCGCTCGCGAGTCCGCCTTCGAGCACGCTCGCATCGTGGCCCATCTGTCGCAGCCAGTGCGCGATGGTGGGCGCGCGCACGCCATCGTCGTCGAACAGCACGAGCCGCGCGCCGCGCACGCCGACGTACTGGTCGCCGGCCTGCATCAATTGCCCGCCGGGCGTGTGCTGCGCGCCGGGCAGCGTGCGGGCCGCGAATTCCTCCGGCGTGCGCACGTCGCAGAGAAACAGGCTGCGGCTGCCGTCGCGGGCCCATTGCTGCACCGTTTGCGCCGTGACCGTGGGCACGCCGAAGCGCTCGGCCAGCGCCTTGGCGGCCGGCCGCAGGTCGGTGTTGCCGCTGTCCGCCGCATAGCGCCGCGTGCCGCCGTGCTCCAGCGCGTGGTCGTTCAGGTACCAGCCCTGCGTGCCGTTCTCCAGTGCATAGACGGGGTTGGGCAGGCCCAGGTTGATGAGCGTCTGCGCGCCGATGATGCTGCGCGTGCGGCCCGCGCAATTGATGACGATGGGCGTGGTGGTGTCGGGCACCAGCCGGCGCACGCGATACGCGAGTTCGCCATTGGGGCAGCAGGTGGCCGTGGGGATGTTCATCTTGTGGAACTCGCTCACCGGCCGGCCGTCGAGCACCACCACCTTGTCCTTGCGCGCCAGCATTTCGGCCAATTGGTCGGCGCTCACGCGCGGCGTGTGATAGGCC
>NZ_JBFTPJ010000186.1:0-7620 GCF_056398445.1 Variovorax sp. 01T439_2 | reverse complement strand
GTTACCAACTATCAATCCGCTTCCGACTTCAAGGTGAAAGGACAGCGTGTGAATGCCGGCGGCTCCGCAACGGTATTCGAAAACGGCACGGTCGCCGATCTCGCCAATCTGCCCCCCAATCGCCAAGTCTCTGTGGTGGGCGACACGGTGGTCGACGGCGTGCTCATCGCGAACCGCGTCACATTCCTGACGCCCTGAACAGGCCGGCCGGGCCGCACCCGGGAACTCGCGCAGGCCTCCGGGGTACCAACCTTCCAGGGCCGGCGCAACTCGCCTGCCCTGGCAGGCATGAAGGAAACGGGAGCACAAGAGAAGAACACGGGCGCGGCCGTTCCCGGCAGGCTGCGCCGCGCCGCCCGGGCGCTCGTCTTTGCGGCGCTTGCAGGCGCGCTGGCCACCTGCTGGGCCGACCCAATGGGCCTGCGCCAGGCTTTCATGGAACAGGTCGATCGCCGGCTCGATCCGCCACCCGACGAAGTGCAGCGCTACGGCAACCTCGCGCGCGATGAACTCAGGCGCGCGGGCATCGCCGAGGAGCCGCCCCAGTACGCGCTGCTGGTGGACCGCAGCGCCTCGGTCCAGGCCCTCTTCGCCTTCTGGCTGCCGGCCGGCGCCGCGCCCGTGCTGATCGGGGCAGCGCCGGTATCGACCGGGCGCCGCGGCGGGTTCGAGTACTTCGAGACGCCGCTGGGCGTGTTCGACCACTCGGTGGCAAACCCCGATTTCCGCGCGGAGGGCACGCGCAACGAGTTCGGCATTCGGGGCTATGGCGAAAAGGGAATGCGCGTGTTCGATTTCGGCTGGCAGCAGGCGCGGCGCTTGTGGGGCCGGGGCGGCACGAGCACGATGCGGCTGCAGATGCACGCCACCGATCCCGACCGGCTCGAGGCGCGGCTGGGCAGCGTGCAATCGAAGGGCTGCATCCGCATTGCGGCCAGCCTGAACCGCTTCCTCGACCGCCTGGGCGTGCTCGATGCCGACTACCTCAGGGCCAAGGCCGAGGGCAGCGCGCCGTGGGTGCTGCCGCCGGACCAGGCGCCGGTCGAAGGCGCGGGGCGCTATCTCATCGTCGTCGACACCGGCCGCTCCGAACGGCCCGCCTGGTCGCCGCCGCCGAAGTCCGGCCCGTTGCCCACGGGCGCCGACTCCGCGCCCTAAGCCGCAGGGCCCAGCCCGATCGGCGCGGGCACGATGTTCACGATGCGGGTGAAGAGCGCCTCGTATTCCCGCTCTGGCCGGTAGCCGGTGAGCGGATCGCGGTTGCGTCCGAACGCCTCGTCCAGGTCGCGCCAGTCCTCGGCAGTCAGCACCTTTTCGGCGAGCGGCAGGATCTCGCGCTCCTCGATCGCCATGTGGTCCAGGTAGAAGTCGACGTACTGCCCCATCGCGCTTTCGAAGGCGGCCCGCCGCGAGTCGCCCAGCATCTCGAAGGCCAGCATCGCGTGCTCCACGTTGCGGATCTTCCGCTCGCCCCAGGCATGGTCGTTGTCGAGCCGGTCCATCAGCTCGCGCGAGATCGGCGTGCGGGCGCGCAGCTTGGGAAACAGCAGCTCGCTCTCCTTGCGGTGGTGGCGCTTTTCCGGGAATTCGTCGACGTAGAACAGCATGGCGCGCAAGGCCGCGAAGTCGGGCGGGGTTCCCTTGCGGCGGTGCTGTTCGAGCAGCATGATGATGGAGCGCAGCATGGCGGCAAGCGCCGCATGCTCCTGGCGAATGATGCGAACGGTGGCGTGGGTCATGGATGGCTCCTGTGCGTACCCGAGGATCGCGGGTCCGGGCCTGCACAGGCTTGCTGCAGATCAAACGCGATGCATCCCGTGCGGACCTTTTCGCCCGCGAGAACGCCTTCGCTTGATCCGCATCAAGCCGCGCCTCGCACCGGCCCGGACACTGGCCGCATACCCACCTCAAAGCAAAGCGAGGACACCATGTACCAGCGAATTCTTGTTCCTGTCGATGGAAGTTCGACATCCAGCCATGGCCTGGGCGAAGCGATTCGCCTTGCCAAGGTCACCGCAGGGCGCCTGCGCCTGATCCACGTCATCGACGAGCTCTCCTTCGCCCTGGCAATGGACGCCTACTCGGGCCGCACGGGCGACTGGCTCGATGAACTGCGCGCCGCCGCCGCCAGGCTGCTCGAGGAAGGCAAGGCAAGGGCCGCCGCCGAAGGCGTCGAGGCCGACTCGGTGCTGTGCGACAACTTCAGGGGGGCCGTTCCCGACCGGGTCACGGCCGAGGCGGCTTCCTGGCCCGCGGACCTGATCGTGCTGGGAACGCACGGCCGGCGCGGCCTCGGCCGCATGGTGATGGGCAGCAGTGCGGAACAGATCCTGCGCAGCGCGAGTGTTCCGGTGCTGCTGGTGCGCGCGCCCGAATCGCATGCCAAGGCGGAAGCGGCGCGCTTCACCATGCCGGGCGGCGCGGTGGCAAGCCAGTAGGTGGGCCGGCCGCGTGTCTACCCGTCCAGCGGCACGCCGCCGCCGAAACGGCTGGTCCACTGGTCCAGCAGTTCCTGCTGGACGGCCTTGGCCGACTGCTGCCAGGCAGCCAGCATTCCCCACTGGATCTGCTGCGCCCGCAGCACGCTCGCGCCGCAGGCCGCCTGCCAGTCGAGCAGGGAGCGAAAGTAGGCATCGGTCCATGCCGATGCGGGTGTTGCGGGAACGTTGCTGTCCATGCTGTTCTCCTGGGTTGTCCGGAAATGGAATCATGTGGGGCGAGCCGGGTCGGGCGCCGCGATGCAGCCGCGTCGAGCACATCCTATCGAGCGGGCGCGGTCCGCGCAAAAGCCGGCGCGAACTCAAAAAAGACCCGCAGGCCACATCGGAATTGCGCCGCGACGGCAAGGTGCGAAGCGTGTGCACCGATAGTGGAAGCCGCTCCTCTTTGTTTTTCTCTGTCTTTTCTTCTTCGAAAGGTTTGAGATGAACCCCGATATTCAACTCAGGCACGAGGTCTTCGCCCAGCTGAACTGGGACCCGGCGGTGTGCAGCTGCGATGTCGACGTGCGCGTGGCCGACGGCGTGGTCACCTTGCATGGCCAGCTGGCCAGCGAGGACCTGAAGAGCGCCGTCGAGCGCGCCGTGCGCCGGGCCGAAGGCGTCACGCTGATCGTCAACCGGCTGACCACCGCGGAATGCGCGAACAATGACTGAGCACGACGACTTCGCGCTGCTGGACGCCTGGTGGCGCGCGGCCAACTACCTGTCCGTGGGCCAGATCTACCTGATGGACAACCCGCTGCTGCGCGAGAAGCTGAGCCTTTCGCACATCAAGCCGCGGCTCTTGGGCCACTGGGGCACGACGCCGGGCCTCAATTTCGTCTATGCGCACATGAACCGCGCCATCGCGGCGCGCGAGCTCGACGCCATCTTCGTCGCCGGCCCCGGCCACGGCGGCCCGGGCGTGGTCGCCAACACCTATCTCGAGGGCACCTACAGCGAGGTCTACCCCGCCATCGGCCAGGATGCCGACGGCATGAAGCGGCTCTTCACGCAGTTCTCGTTCCCGGGCGGCATTCCGAGCCACGTGGCGCCCGAAACGCCGGGCTCGATCCACGAAGGCGGCGAGCTCGGCTATTCGCTGCTGCATGCCTACGGCGCGGTGTTCGACAACCCCGGCCTGCTCGCCTGCTGCGTGATCGGCGATGGCGAGGCCGAGACCGGTGCGCTCGCGGCAAGCTGGCATTCCAACAAGTTCCTGAACCCCGAGAGCGACGGCGCCGTGCTGCCGATCCTGCACCTGAACGGCTACAAGATCGCCGGCCCCACGGTGCTCGCGCGCATTCCGGACGAAGAGCTGGCGCAACTGCTGCGGGGCTACGGGCACGAGCCCTACTTCGTTGCCGGCCACGAGCCTGCGCAGATGCACCGGCTGATGGCGGCCGCGCTCGACAAGGCGCTCGACGGCATCGACGCCATCCAGGCCAATGCCCGGAAGAACGGCTTCCGCGAGCGGCCGCGCTGGCCGATGATCGTGCTGCGTTCGCCCAAGGGCTGGACCGGGCCGCGGCAGGTGGACGGCGTGCCGGTCGAGGGCACCTTCCGCGCGCACCAGGTGCCGCTCACCGGCTTTGCCGCCAAGCCGGCGCATGTGGGCCTGCTCGAAGACTGGATGCGCAGCTACCGGCCTGAGGAATTGTTCGACGAAGGCGGCGCGTTGCGCCCCGAGATCGCGGCGCTGGCGCCCAAGGGAGCGAGGCGCATGAGCGCCAATCCGCACACCAACGGCGGCCTGCTGCTCCGGGACCTGGCCATGCCGCCCTTCCGCGAGCATGCGGTGGCGGTGGCCACGCCCGGCGCCGCGGATGCGGAGGCCACGCGCGTGGCGGGCCAGTTCCTGCGCGAGGTGATGCGCCGCAACGAGGCGGCGCGCAACTTCCGCGTCATGGGGCCGGACGAAACCACGTCGAACCGGCTGGGCGCGCTGTTCGAGGTCACGGCGCGGACTTCCACCGCCGAGATCCTCCCCGGCGACGACCATGTGTCGCCCGAAGGCCGCGTGATGGAGGTGCTGAGCGAGCACCTGTGCCAGGGCTGGCTCGAAGGCTACCTGCTCACCGGGCGCCATGGCTTCTTCTCGTGCTACGAGGCCTTCATCCACATCGTCGACTCGATGTTCAACCAGCATGCCAAGTGGCTCAAGGTGACGCGCGGCATCGGCTGGCGCCGTCCGATCGCCTCGCTCAACTACCTGCTCACCAGCCATGTCTGGCGGCAGGACCACAACGGCTTCAGCCACCAGGACCCGGGCTTTCTCGACCACGTGGTGAACAAGAAGGCCGAGGTGGTGCGCGTGTACCTGCCGCCCGATGCCAACACGCTGCTGTCGGTGGCCGACCATTGCCTGAAGAGCCGCAATTACGTGAACGTGATCGTCGCGGGCAAGCAGCCGGGGCCGCAGTGGCTGGACATCGAATCGGCGGTGCGCCACTGCACCGTGGGCCTGGGCATCTGGACCTGGGCCAGCAACGACCAGGATGCCGCCCCCGACGTGGTGATGGCCTGCGCCGGCGACGTGCCCACGCTCGAGACGCTGGCGGCCGTCGACCTGCTGCGCAGGATGCTGCCGGAACTGAAGGTGCGCGTGGTGAACGTGGTCGACCTGATGGCGCTGCAGTCGCCCGATGCGCATCCGCACGGCCTGCCGCATGCGGAGTTCGACGCCATCTTCACCACCGACCGCCCGGTGGTCTTCGCGTTCCACGGCTATCCCTCGCTGGTCCACCGGCTCACCTACAAGCGCACCAACCACGACAACTTCCATGTGCACGGCTACTGCGAGGAAGGCACCACCACCACRCCGTTCGAYATGACCGTGCTCAACCGGCTCGACCGCTTCCACCTGGCGGCCGACGCCATTGCGCGCGTGGAGCGCTTTCGCGACAGCGCGGGCCATGTACAGCAGCATCTGCGCGACAAGTTGCTGGAGCACCGCGCCTACGTCACCGTGCACGGCAAGGACATGCCGGAGATCGAGGACTGGCGCTGGGCGGGCTGAGCCGGCGCGCCGCTCAGCGGCACCAGTCGGCGATCCGGTGGCCGAGGTCCGCCCAGAGCGCCTGCAGCGCCACCGCCGCCAGCAGCACGCCCGCCAGGCGCGCGCCCCAGGCCTGGAGCCGGCCGGTGCCGCCCCAGCGCAGCCGCTGCCAGAGCCATGGCGCCAGCACCAGCGACAGTCCGCTGCCGATGGCGAACGACGTCATCGCGAGGCCGCCCTGCAGCGGCCCGTTGCCCAGGCTGGCCAGCAGCAGCGCCGAGTAGAGCAGCCCGCAAGGCATGGCCACCCAGAGTGCGCCCACGGCCAGCAGCCCCAGCGGCGTGCCCCCGGCCAATGGGCGAAGGCGCGCTTCGAGCGTTCGGCCGACGCGCTGCGCCCATACCGGCTGCCGGCCTGCGACGGCCAGCACGGCGCCCCATGCGAACACGAACACATGCAGCAGCATCCACAGCGGCCTGAGCGCGGCGACCTGCGCGCTGGCCTGGGCCAGGCTGTCCACGCTTGCGGCCGCAATGGCGCCCGCGGCGGCGTAGCTTGCGATGCGGCCCACATGAAAGGCCGCCGGCGCCGCGAGGGCAGTGTTGGCATGGCCGCCCGCCGCCGCCGGCACGATGCGGATCACCGCGGCCGAGGCCGCGCCGCACATGGCCACGCAGTGCGGGCCGCCTGCCAGGCCCATCAGCAAGGCGGCCCACGCGGTCTGCATGCTCAGACCACGCGCGAAAAGCGCGTGCGGTTCTCGCGGCAATAGCGGTCGAACACCATGGCGATGGCGCGCACCACGAACCAGCCCTCGGCCGTGACCTCGATGTCGTGGTCGCTGACCCGCACCAGTCCCTGGGCCACAAGCGGCCCGAGCGCCGCGAACTCGGCCGCGAAGTAGTGCCGGAAGTCGATGCGGTGCGCCTCGCCGATGGCGTCGAACACCACCCGCCCCCTGCACATCACCGCCATGATGACCGCGCGCCGCAGCACGTCGTCGCGCGACAGCGCAAGGCCGCGGACCACGGGCAGGCGGCCCTGGCCGAGCAGGTCGTAGTAGGTGTCCAGCGTCTTGGCGTTCTGGCTGTAGCTGGCGCCGATGCGGCCGATGGCGGAAACGCCGAGCGCCACCAGGTCGCCCTCCGGCTGCGTGCTGTAGCCCTGGAAATCGCGCTGCAGCCGCCCCTGCCGCTTGGCCACCGCCAGCGGATCGTCCGGCAGCGCGAAGTGGTCCATGCCGATGTAGACGTAGCCGGCATCGCTGAGCGTGGCAATGGCGCGCGAGAGCATTCGCACCCGCGCGGCGGCGTCGGGCAGTTCGTCCGCGGCAATGCGCCGCTGCGGCTTGAAGCGTTCGGGCAGGTGCGCATAGGCGTAGAGCGCGATGCGGTCGGGCCGAAGCTCGCAGACCTGGGCCATGGTGCGCTCGAAGGACCTGTCGTTCTGGCGCGGCAGCCCGTAGATCAGGTCGGCGTTGATCGACTTGAATCCCAGCGCGCGCGCATCGGCCATCAAGCCGAACACCTGGTGCGCGGGCTGGATGCGGTGCACGGCCTTCTGCACCTCGGGGTCGAAGTCCTGCACGCCGAAGCTCAGCCGGTTGAAACCCAGCGTCGCCAGGCTGGCGAGCCGCGCGGCATCGACGGTGCGCGGATCGATCTCGATGGACCATTCGCCGCCGGGGACGAAGTCGAAGGATTCGCGCAGCATGGCCAGCAGTTCGCCCAGCTCCGCGTCGCTCAGGAAGGTGGGCGTGCCGCCGCCCAGGTGCAACTGGCTCACGGCGGCGCGGCGGCCCAGCTGCGCGGCCTGCAGCCGGGTCTCGCGCGCCAGGTAGGCCAGGTACTGGGTGGCCCGCTCGTGGTGCCGCGTCACCACCTTGTTGCATGCGCAGTAGTAGCACAGCGATTCGCAGAACGGAATGTGCACGTAGAGCGACAGCGGCGCCGCCGAAGCGCCCGCATCGCGCCGCTCGCGCAGCGCCGCCGCGTACTCGTCCGCACCGAAGGCTTCGATGAACCGGTCGGCCGTCGGATACGAGGTGTAGCGCGGGCCCGCAACGTCGAACTGCCGCAGCACGGCAGCCGACAAGGGGGCGGCATCTGGAAGCCCCGTGGAGGCGGTGCAAGGCTGTGTCAT
>NZ_JBFTPJ010000185.1:0-7645 GCF_056398445.1 Variovorax sp. 01T439_2 | reverse complement strand
ATGTTCCAGCGCTACACGGGCGCCTTCGCCGAAGTGGCCCGGCTGAACAAGGGCCTTGCCCAGCGCCTGCAGGCGCGCGAGGCCGAGCTGGAGCAAAGCTACCAGCGGCTGCGCGTGATCGAGAACGAGCAGATGCTCGGCGCCGAGCGCCGGCGCCTGATGCAGGACATGCACGACGGGCTCGGCTCGTCGCTGATCAGCGCGATCCGGTCGGTGGAGCAAGGCGCCATGAGCGGCACCGAGATCTCGGGCGTGCTCAAGGGCTGCATGGACGACCTGAAGCTGGCCATCGATTCGATGGAGAGCGTGGACGCCGACCTGCTGCTGTTGCTGGCCACCCTGCGCTTTCGCCTGGCGCCGCGCATCGAGAGCGCCGGCGTCGCGCTGCGCTGGGAAGTGCAGCCGGTACCCGCGCTGTCCTGGCTGGACCCGGGCGGCGCACTGCACATCCTGCGCATCATGCAGGAGTGCGTGGCCAACGTGCTGCGCCACACGCGGGCCACCATCATCCGCTTCAGCACGGCGACGGACGGCCATGGCGTCTGCGTGGTGATCGAGGACAACGGCGCGGGCTTTGCCGTGGAGGAAGCCCTGCGCCGAAGCGGCCGCGGGCTGCGCAACCAGCAGCGGCGCGCCCTGGCCATCGGCGGCACGGTGCGCTGGGAATCGGGCAGCGGCGGGACGCGCTTCACGCTCTGGCTGCCCCTGCACCATGGGGAGGGTGCCGACAGCAAGACCATGAGCGCCGCCTGAGATTGCCTGTTGCTAGGATGCCGCCATGTCCACGACCCCCGCCAGCTACGAGGTTCGGCAGCTCTCGGCCGACGACGGTCCGCTGATGACCGAGCTTCTCGCGGTTTTCGGCAAAGCCTTCGACGAACCGGCCGCCTACGCCGCCAGCCGCCCTCGGCCTGCGTACCTGCGGCAGTTGCTGGGCAGCGACTATTTCATCGCGCTGGCGGCGCGCGAGGGGTCGCAGGTCATCGGCGGCCTCGCGGCCTACGAGCTGAAAAAGTTCGAGCAGGAACGCAGCGAGATCTACATCTACGACCTCGCCGTTGCCGCCGGGCACAGGCGCCGGGGCGTGGCGACCGCGTTGATCCGCGAGCTCCAGCGCATCGGCGCCGAACGCGGGGCCTATGTGATCTTCGTGCAGGCCGATCCGCCCGATGCGCCGGCCGTCGCGCTGTACACGAAGCTGGGCGTGCGCGAAGACGTGCTGCATTTCGACATTCCGGTGCCGCCGGTGCAACCCGTGCAGGCGTCCTGAAATTCGATGGCCCTCACGCGCGACAACTGGCCGAGCCGCACCGCCGTGCAGGCCTCGCTGGCAGCCCGGTTCACCCTGCCGCCCCTGCCCCCGCCGATCCAGGACTGGTTCGCATGGTGCCGCCGCATGGGGAGCCAGTCCCTTGTGCTGGAGGCGCCGAGCTGGCGCGAAGATGGAGGCGGCGTGCTCACGGGCTCGGGCGCCGTCGACGCGCCCGGCCTGCTGGCCGACATGGAAGGCTACCGCTTCATCCTGGACCGGAAGGCGAGCACGCCCGAGCATCTGGTATGGAGCGACGCCGTGGATGCGGGCCTGTGGCAGCCGCACTGGGTGGTCCTGCAGAACGCCGATGGCGACCCGCTGATCGGCGACATCAGCCAGCCCGAGGTGCCGGTGCTGTGGGACTGGCACGGGAGCGGCCGCTGGTCTCCGCAGCCGCTGTTCCCGAATCTCCAGATGCTGATGGCGCACATCCGGGTGCATGTGCCGCCTTCGCTGCCAGGCGACCATGTGCCCGTGGTCTTCCACACGGTGCACCTGACGGACCTGGGCAACGAACCCCTGCGGGTCCTGGCGGTGCTCAAGGCACATCCGGACTACAAGCATCTCGCGGGCGCAAGCCTGCTGAAGCTCAAGCATCAGCTGCCGTTGCCGCTGCTGGACGACAGCGTCAGCGTTGCCCGGAAGGACGATCTTGTCCACCGCTTCGAGGCGCTGGGCGCGCGAGTGACGGTGGTCGAAAGGGTCTGCCAGCGCACCGAGGAAAATTCATAGCCTTCATCGATGAAGAGGGCTCGGCCTCACGTGACACGAGTTCGGGGCTTTCTACCCGGCAGCGGAAGCGCCCGCCACGCGGTCCAGTGCTTCCATCGCATCGGCCGGCAGTTCCAGCTTTGCCGCCGCCAGGTTCTCGCGCAGGTGCGCGACCGACGAGGTGCCGGGGATCAGCAGGATGTTGGGCGAGCGGCGCAGCAGCCATGCCAGCGCCACCTGCATCGGCGTGGCGCCCAGGCGCTGCGCCACGTCGGAGAGCCCCGAAGACTGCAGCGGGCTGAAGCCGCCAAGGGGAAAGAACGGAACGTAGGGAATGCCGTCGCGCGCCAGCGCATCGATCAGCGCATCGTCGTTGCGGTGCACGAGGTTGTAGTGGTTCTGCACGCAGGCGATGCGGCAGATGCGGCGGCCTTCGGCCACCTGGGCCGGCGTCGCGTTGCTCAGGCCGACATGGCGCACGAGGCCCTGGCGCTGCAAGTCGGCCAGCGCCGCGAGCGGCGCCTCGATCGAGCCCTCGGCCGGGCCGTGCACGTCGAACATGAGGCGCAGGTTCACCACCTCCAGCACCTCCAGGCCCAGGTGGCGCAGGTTATCGTGCACCGCCTGCGCGAGCTCCGCGGGCGAGAACGCCGGCAGCCAGCCGCCGGTGCCGTCGCGGCGCGCGCCGATCTTGGTGACGATGACAAGGTCCTTCGGATAGGGCGCGAGGGCCTCGCGGATGACCTGGTTGGTGACGTGCGGGCCGTAGAAGTCGCTGGTGTCGATGTGGTCGACGCCATTCGCGACCGCTTCGCGCAGCACGGCCACGGCCGCCTCGCGGTCCCTGGGCGGGCCGAACACGCCGGCACCGGCGAGCTGCATCGCGCCGTAGCCGAGCCGATGGACGGCGCGGTCGCCGAGGGTGAAGGTGCCGGGGGTCTGCGTGCTGGACATGGTGTCTTTCCTGAGGCGCTGAAGTGGGGGAACGAGGTCGTGAAGCCCAGTCTAGGCAGCGCCTCGCTGCTTGATAACCCACCATAATCGGCACAGCCTGTGCGGAATTCCAGACAATGAACGTCGACCTCGGGGATCTGAACGCCTTCGTGGCGGTGGCGGGAGCCAAGGGCTTTCGCGACGGCGCACGCCTGAGCGGCACGAGCGCATCGGCCCTGAGCGAGGCGSTGCGCCGGCTGGAGACCGAGCTCGGCGTGCGGCTGCTCCACCGCACGACGCGCAGCGTGCGGCCCACCGAAGCCGGAGAACGCCTGCTCGAGCGGCTGAGGCCCGCGCTGGCTGAAGTCGGTGCGGCGCTGGACGTGGTGAACGGCTTTCGCGACCGGCCCACCGGCACGCTCAAGCTCAACGTGCCGATCAGCGCCGCGCGGCTCGTGCTGCCGTCGATCGTGCCGGGTTTTCTTGCGGCCTATCCCGACATCTCGCTCGAGGTGATTGCCGAGGATGGTTTTGTCGATGTGCTGGCCGCCGGCTGCGATGCCGGCATCCGCTACGACGAGCGGCTCGAGCAAGACATGGTCGCGGTGCCGATCGGCCCGCGGCTGCAGCGCTTCGCGGTCGCGGCCGCCCCGGCGTATCTCGATCGGCACGGCCGTCCGCAGCATCCGCGCGAGCTGCTCGGCCATGCCTGCCTGCGCGGGCGCTTTGCCAGCGGGTCGATGCCTCCATGGGAGTTCGAACGCGACGGCGAAAGCCTGCGCATCGACGTGACGGGGCAGCTGATCGTGCGGATCGGCGCGGCGGCCGATCTCACGGTCGATGCGGCCATCGCCGGTGCCGGCGTGGTCTACCTGTTCGAGGACTGGCTGCGGCCGCATTTCGAAAGCGGCGCGCTCGAGCCGATCCTGGAGCCCTGGTGGCTGCGCTTCCCGGGGCCGTTCCTCTACTATCCGGGCCGCCGGTTGCTGCCGGCGCCGCTGCGGGCGTTCGTGGATTTCATACGAAATGGTTCGTGAATCGTGGCGCGTTCAGAAAACGCATGGGCTATCGCTTCGGTGTATTGGGCACAGTGACCTTGAACGGCACCTCGAGCACAACGAGGCTCTCCACCGGCCTCCCCATGCGCCGCGCCGCCCTGCAGCGCGCCTGTGYCACCGCAGCCCTGGCCGCTTTGTCGAACATACGCGATCTCTTCACGTTCGCCCCAGCGTGCCGATCCGCAGGTCGTAACGCGCGTGGCCAGTCGCGAGGGCCGCGCGGCCAGCGCAACCGCAACCGCAGCCGCAACGGTGTCAGCCAACAAGCCGCTCGATGCCGCAACGGTCCGCCGCGCAAGAAGATGCCGGGGGGCATTGGTCTTGAATCAATACCACCATTCAATGAACTTCTGACTCACGACATAGCTGCCCATCGACCCGCTCCGCTTGACTTCTCGCCCGTCATCCCGCCGCCTGCGCAGGCAGTTCAATTTCATATGCTCGGGCGATACGGGCTACCAATTCTGCGACGGCGACGTTGCGAGCTGCAGCGTTTTCGGATCGATGGACGCATCGGTCCCGATCAACCCCGAGGCCCCGGCCTTGTTGTCCACGACGACGCTCCACCCCGCCGTTCCGGTCAGTTTCTGGGCCACCAGCCGCGCAACAAAATCGGAACCGCCTCCGGGCCATCGCAGCGGATTTAAGTTCTGTTGTTCCGTCCGATACGCTTATAAATTGTTTGTCCAGCAGACCTGAGATCCCGCTCTCGCTGTGAGGTAGCTGCATCCCTTTCAGCCATTAACACATCGGGCCCGCTGGAATATTGGCCAGTTCAGATAGGAACTTGTCATAGTCTGCTCGCTTCACCGGATCGCTTAGTTCTTCGAATGCCTTGAGGAACTGGGACTCCGTTCTGCCGCGAATGTAGGCGATCAATCGATAGACTCCTTTGCGCGGCACCTTTGCCAAAGCGCTTTGGAACGCAGCTTCGATTGCGGCGTTGGGCGCATCTCGCGGCACGCTTAAAAGGCAATAGTGGTCGCAATACTGAAACTGCATACAGTTCCTTTTCGGACATTGATCCGGGGCGTCTCAATCAATCGCTTTACCCATCTCTTCCACTACTTTTTTCGCATCCCCAAAGACCATCATGGTCTTGTCCATGTAGAASAGCTCGTTGTCCAGGCCGGCATAGCCCGCCGCCATGGAGCGCTTGTTCACGATCACCGTCTTGGCCTTGTAGGCYTCSAGRATGGGCATGCCGTAGATCGGGCTGCCCTTTTGCAGCGCCGCCGGGTTCACCACGTCGTTGGCGCCCAGGATGATGGCCACGTCGGCCTGGCCGAACTCGCCGTTGATGTCCTCCATCTCGAACACCTGGTCGTAGGGCACCTCGGCCTCGGCCAGCAGCACATTCATGTGGCCCGGCATGCGCCCGGCCACCGGGTGGATCGCGTACTTCACGGTGATGCCCTTGTGCGTGAGCTTCTCCGCGAGCTCCTTCACCGCATGCTGGGCGCGCGCCACCGCCAGGCCGTAGCCCGGCACGATCACCACCGTCTCGGCGTTGCCGAGCACGAAGGCCGCGTCGTCGGCGCTGCCGCTCTTGACCGGCCGCTGCTCCTTGGCCGCACCTCCGGCCGTGACCGCCTCGCCGCCGAAGCCGCCCAGGATCACGTTGAAGAACGAGCGGTTCATGGCCTTGCACATGATGTAGCTCAGGATCGCGCCCGAGGAGCCCACCAGCGAGCCGGCCACGATCAGCATCGCGTTGTTCAAGGAGAAGCCGATGCCCGCGGCCGCCCAGCCCGAGTAGCTGTTGAGCATGGACACCACCACCGGCATGTCGGCGCCGCCGATCGGGATGATGATGAGCACGCCCATCACGAAGGCCAGCGCCAGCATCGCGAAGAAGGCCGGCCAGCTTTCGGTGAAGACGAACACCAGCCCSAGGCCGATCATSGCCAGGCCGAGCACSAGGTTSAGCATGTGCTGGCCCTTGAACTGCACCGGCGCRCCCTGGAACAGGCGGAACTTGTAGGTGCCCGAGAGCTTGCCGAAGGCGATCACCGAGCCGCTGAAGGTGATGGCGCCGATGGCCGCRCCCAGGAACAGCTCGAGCCGGTTGCCSGCGGGAATSGGCGCGCCCTTGGCGATGCCTTCGAGCATGGCCGCGGGTTCGACCACGGCCGCGACCGCGATGAACACCGCCGCCAGGCCGATCATGCTGTGGAAGAAGGCCACCAGCTCGGGCATCTTGGTCATCTCGACCGTCTTGGCGCGGTAGGCGCCGTAGCCGCCGCCGGCCGCCAGCCCCAGCAGCACCCAGGCCAGGCCSGTGAGCTGGCCGCCGGCCAGCTTGTAGATCAGCGCACCGGTGGTGACCACCGCGATGGCCATGCCGGCCATGCCGAAGAGGTTGCCGCGGATCGAGGTGGTGGGRTGSGACAGGCCCTTCARGGCCTGGATGAAGCAGACGCTGGCGACCAGGTACAGCAGCGTGACGACGTTCATGCTCATTGCGAGGCTCCCGCTTCGGCCTTGGGTGCGGCCTTCTTYTCTTTCTTCTTGAACATCTCGAGCATGCGCCGCGTGACCAGGAAGCCGCCGAAGATGTTCACCGCCGCCAGCGCCACCGCGAGCACGCCCATGGTCTTGCCCAGCGGGGTCTCGGTGAGCGCGGCCGCCAGCATGGCGCCCACCACCACGATGGCCGAGATCGCGTTGGTCACGGCCATCAGCGGCGTGTGCAGCGCGGGCGTGACGGTCCACACCACGTGGTAGCCCACGTAGATGGCCAGCACGAAGATGATGAGGTTGATGACGGTATGGGAAACGGGATCCATGATTTCTTCTCCTCGCGTGGGTGCTGGGGGCGGCTTATTTCTTCGTGACCTGGCCGTCSTGCGYRACRCGGCAGGCRGCGACGATGTCGTCCTCGAGGTCGATCTTCAGGCCGCCCTCCTTGGTGACGATGAGCTTGAGGAAGTCGAGCACGTTGCGCGCATAGAGCGCCGACGCRTCGGCCGCCACCAGCGCCGGCAGGTTGGTTTCGCCGACGATGGTCACGCCGTGCTTGACCACCGTCTTGTCGGCYTCCGACARSGGGCAGTTGCCGCCSAYGCCRYCCGSGCCCTTGCCGGCCGCGATGTCGACGATCACCGAGCCSGGCTTCATGGCCTTGACCATGTCCTCGGTGATGAGCGTGGGCGCGGCGCGKCCGGGRATGAGCGCGGTGCTGATGACGATGTCGGCCAGCGCCACGCGCTTGGCCACCTCGACCTGCTGGCGCGCGAGCCAGCTCGCGGGCATGGGCTTGGCATAGCCGCCGACGCCGACCGCGGCTTCCTTCTCCTCGTCGGTGTCATAGGACACCTCGATGAACTTGCCGCCGAGCGATTCGATCTGCTCCTTGACGCTCGGGCGCACGTCGGAGGCCTCGATCACGGCGCCCAGGCGCTTGGCGGTGGCGATGGCCTGCAGGCCGGCCACGCCGACGCCCAGGATGACCACGCGCGCGGCCTTCACGGTGCCGGCGGCGGTCATGAGCATGGGGAAGAAGCGCTGGTACTTGTCGGCCGCCATGATCACGGCCTTGTAGCCCGCGATGTTGGCCTGCGAGGAGAGCACGTCCATGCTCTGGGCGCGGGTGGTGCGCGGCGCGGCTTCGAGCGCGAAGGCCGTGAGC
>NZ_JBFTPJ010000184.1:0-7672 GCF_056398445.1 Variovorax sp. 01T439_2 | reverse complement strand
GGAAGGATCAGAGGCACATTCATCGCCTGCACCTGGCCCTTGTTGTCGATCACGGTGGCAGAGCCCGTGATCGTGCGCGTACCCGTCAGCTGGTAAGACTGGTAGTCAGTGGCCGTGATCGTCCCGCCGGCCAGCACCTGGCTGTTCTCGTTGTACAGGCGCCCGTTGACGGTCATGCTGCCGCCCGCCACCAAGTGGGCGGGGTCGATGTTGGTCGCCGTGTCTTCCGTGGTCGTGATGGCGTTGTGCCAGACGGCGTAGCCTCCGATGCCGACGAGCTCGCCGGTAGCCTTGAGATAGACGAAACCGTTGACGGGGTCGACATTGACTTCGTCCAATGGATAGGTCGTGGTCCTGCCGACACCGCTGCCCACGAGCGTGTTGGGTGCGATGCCGGTCAAGGTGCTGGGCGTTACCGTGGGCGCGCCCTTCTGGATGTGGACATCGCGGTTGTTGACCTGCGCCATCGAGATGGACATGTCGCCAATGGACTCGATGTCGGCGCTCAGGTTGTCGAGCGTCCCACCTTGGCCGATCGCCTGACGGTTGGCATCGAGGGCGCCACCGATATACATGTTGCCCTGGCTGTAGATCAGGGCGTGCTCACGGTTGGTGATGGTGCCCGCACCGATGTCGAGGTCGCCGCGCGATGCGATCGTTCCCGCCTTGGTCACGCCATTGGCGGTTTCGCTGTCGTTGAGCAGCGTGCCGGCCGAGATGGAAATCGCATCGCCATAGATCCGGCCGGTGCCGATGTTGTTCAGCGCGCCTGCGTTGATCTCGGTTTCGCCGCGGCTGTCAATCAGGCCGCGGTTGGTCAGCGTACCGCCGGCATTGACGATGGTGTTCGTCCCCGACATCTCCGCATTCGCCGTGTTGTCCACGTTGTTGCCGCCCACGGTGAGCGTCTGGCCCGCCAGCAGCTTGCCGTTGTTCGTGAAGTTGCCCGTCGTCGTGTAGCTCAGGTTGCCATTGGCAGCCACCTCGCCGTTGTTCACGATGTCCTGCTGGAGCGCAATGCTCAGGTTCTGGCCCGAGACGGCCCGGCCATCGCCGCTGAAGTTCGCAACATCGATCTTCAGGCTCTTGTCGGCCACCAGCGTGCCGCCGGTATTGACCAGGTTGAGCGTCTTGGCGCCGGGGTTGGCGGCATTGGGATCGGCGATGGCGAGCGTGTTGCCGGCCGAGATCAAGCCATTCGTGTTGTTGACGGTGCCGCCGCTGGTGATGGTGGCGTTGACGTCGGCGCGGATGGCACCCGAGCTGTTGTCGAGATTGCCGGCACCAACGGCCACATTCAGGCCTTCGATGCCCTGCTCGGTGCCAAGAGTGCTGGTGTTGACGATGCGGCCGGCGTTCAGCGTCGTTGTGGCCGCCGAGCGGATCAGGCCGCTGGTATTGGTCAGCGTCCCGGCGTTCACGGCCAGATCGCCCGCGGCCAGGGTGCGGCCGCCGGTGTTGTCGTAGGCGGCCGCGTTGGTGTTGATGGCGACGGTGGACTGCCCGAGCACCAAGCCTGCGCCCGTGTTGGAGAAGCCCTGGGTGCTGGCCGTCACGGCGTTCTTCGCGCCGATGAAGCCCGCGTTGTTATTGACCGACCCGGTGGTCAGGTTCAGCGTGCCGCCGCTGCTGATGCCGCCTTGGCCATTGATGTACCCGGCCGCATTCGTGTTCGTGAGCAACTGACCATTCGTGTCGATGGTCATCGCGCCGCCCGACTGGATCAGGCCGGCAGCGTTGATGAGCGCGCCCGAGTTCACGGCCACCGTGGTGGTGGCCGCCAGCGTGCCTTGCGTGTTGTCCAGCGCATTGTTCTGCCCGTTCGCGCGCGTGTTCACCGCCAGGCTGTTGCCAAAGATCTTGCCCGCGACATTGTTCAGCCCGCTATTGAGCAGCGTGGTCGCGGCGCCGGCCTGCAACGTGCCGCCGTTGTTCGTCGTCGCGCCTGACGTCGTGACGCTCAGGTTGCCATTGACCGCCGCGGCGGTTCCGCTGCTGTTGTCCAGCGTTCCGGCCACGAGCGTGGTGTTGCCGTTGGCCGCCAACGTGCCGCCCACGTTCGAGGCCGCGCCGCCCACGGTAACGCTCAGGTCTTCGGCAGCGGTCACGCTGCCCGCGTTGTTGCTCAAGCTGCCGGCAGCGATGGTGGTGGTGCCGCCCGCGCCGATCACGCCCTTGCTGCTGTTGTCGAGCAGGCCGCCCACGGTCAGGCCGAGATCGGAGGCCTCGGCGGCGCGGAGGATGCCGCCCTGGTTGGACAGGCTGCCGGCCGCGACGGTCGTGTTGCCATTGCTGGCCAGCKTGCCGCCGCCGTTGTCCAGCGCGCCCACCACCGTGATGCGCGTGGCATCGGCGCCGGTTTGCACGATCTGGGCGCCGGCGCGGTTGCCGAGCGATCCGGCGTCGATGGTGATGTGCTTGGCGCTGACTGCGGCCGTCGCGCCGTCCTGGTTGAACGCGCCCGACATCGCGACGGTCAGCGCACCATTGGCCGTGACCTGGCCGTTGGTGCCGTTGTAGCTGCCGCCGGCAATGCTCAGCGTGCCGACACCGGCATGCTCGATCTTGCCGCCGGCGTTGGTGATGTTGGCGCCACCCAGGCTCAGGTCCTGCCCATTGCTCGCGATGCGTCCGCCGTTGTTGTTCAGGGTGCCGGTGGTCGCAATGGTGGTCGCGCCCGTGCCCGTCTGCACGATCTCGCCGCCGTTCGTGTTGGCGAGGTTCGAAAGCTTCAGGTCGAGCTGTTTCGCGTTGAGCCGGCCCGCGTCGTTGACAAGGGTCTGCGGCGCCTTGCTGTTGGCGGTCACGCTCAGGGTTCCCGGCGTGACGACCGTAGCTTTGCTGGTGATCACGTCGCCCTGCGTGGCCGTGATCGCGATGTTCGCGGCGCTGGTCTGACCGGCCGAGACATCGACACTGGCGCCTTGCAGCGCGGCATTGCCGGCTGCCAGGTTGGTGCCGTGTGTGGCGAGCGCCCCGGAGACCGTCACACTCAACTCGCCCACCGTACCGAGCTTGCCATCGCTCTGGACGCCTGCACCGAGCACGCCGGTGCTGCCGCCTTGCAGGCTGCCGGTGGTGATGGTGGCATTTCGCCCGGCCGTGATGCTGCCGTCGTTGGCGAGCAGGCCAGCCACTGCCACGGTGGTGTCGTTGGCCCCGCGCAGGCTGCCGCCCGCGGCGTTGCTCAGGCTGCCCGCCTGCACGCTGAGGTCGGTGGCGGCGCCGATGTAGCCCTGGCCATTGGTCAAAGCGCCGGTGACGTTCACCTGGGTCGCGGCCTGGGCCGACTGGATCGAGCCCTTGTCGTTGGCGAGCGAGCCGGCGTCGAGGGCCAGCTCCTGGGTGGCCGCCAGCGTGCCGGYCGTGTTGTCGACTGCGCCCTGGACATTGACCGCCAGGCGGTTCAGCGCGGACACGGTGCCGCCGCTGTTGTCCAGGCTGCCGGCATTCAATGCGGTACTGCCATTGGCGGCGATGGTGCCGCCACGGTTGCTGGTGGCGCCGCTCGTGGTGCTTGCGACATCCCCCGTGGCAGCCGTGACGCGCCCGGCATCGTTGGCAAGGCTGCCGGCTTGCAGGGTCGTGTTGCCGCCCGCACTGATCTCACCCTGGCCGTTGTCCAGCAGACCCGTCACATTGACGCTCAGGTCGGAGACCTGGGCGGCCTGCAGTGTGCCGCCCCGGTTGTTCAGGCTGGCTGCGGTGAGGGCGAGGCTGCCGTTGCTGGCCAGCGTGGCGCCGCTGTTGTCGATGGCGCCCGAGGTCGCGATGGTGGTCGCCCTCGTGCCGGTCTGCACGATCTCGCCGCCGTTCGTGTTGGCGAGGTTGGAGACATTCAGGTCCAGCTGATTGGCGCTGAGCTTGCCGCCCTCGTTGACCAGCGTCTGGCTAGGCTGTGCGTTGGCAGTCACGCTCAACGTGCCCGGCGTTGTGATCGTGGCCTTGTCGGTGGTCACGTTGCCCTGCGTCGCCGTAACCGCAATATTCGCCGCACTGGTCTGGCTGGCCGAGAGATCGACGCTTGCACCCTGCAACGTGGCATTGCCAGCCGCCAGGTTGGTGCCATTGGCGACCAAGGCGCCGCTCGTGGTCACGACCAGGTCACCCGCTGCGCCAAGCTTGCCGTCGCTCTGGATGCCGGCACCCAGCACGCCGGTGCTGCCGCTTTGCAGGCTGCCTGCGGCGACCGCCGTGTGCCGCCCGGCCGTGATGCTGCCGTCGTTGGTCATCGCCCCGCCGACCGCGACACTCACATCGTTCGCGCCGCGCAGGCTGGCGCCATTGGAGTTGACGAGTGAACCCGCCTGCACCTTCAGGTCGGTGGCCGCCCCGATCGTGCCGCTGCTGCCATTGGTCAGTTGGTTAGTCACCCCCAGCTGCACTGCAGCCTGCGCCGACTGGATGCTGCCCTGCGTGTTGTCCAGGCTGCCCGCGCCGAGCGCGACGCCTTGGTTCGCCACCAGTGTGCCGCCGGTGTTGTTSACYGCGCCCGCCACGTTGGCCGTCAACGCACCCGTTGCCGAAATCACGCCGCGCGTGTTGTCGGCCTGTCCGCCCACGGTCAGCGTGGCGTCGGCCGCGCTGGTCAGCTTGCCGTCGACATTGACCAGGTCGCCGGTCGTGGTGATGTTCAGGCTGCCCGCGTTGAGCGTGCCGCCGGTGTTGTCGAACCGATCGACATTGGCGCTGAAGCCGTTGCTGACGTTCAGCGTGCCGCCGTGGTTGTCGAACGTCGGCTGGCTCACGGCCATGTTGGCGACATTCAGCGTGCCGCCGTTGTTGTTGATGTTGGCGCTTTGCAGGCTGATGGGCCCGCCGGCGTAGATCTTGCCGCTGTCGTTGCGGATCGTGCCGCTGGCGGTGATCGCACCTGGCGACGGTGGAACGTACGGGGCGGGCGTGACGGTGCTGCCGGAGCCGGTCTCCGTGCCGGTGCCCGTGGTTGGCGCGGCGGGGTCGGTGGTGCCGCCCGTGCCTGTTCCTGTGCCCGTGCCGCCGCCCGTTCCGGTGCCAGAGGTGGACGGCGCAGCCGCCACGGGCTCCAGCCCGATGACGCCGCCGCTGGTGTTGCTCAGGGCCGGCGCGCTCAGCCCGAGACCGGCGCTGCTGGTCTGGCGCAGGGTGCCGCCGCGGTTGTCGATGTCGCCYSCGGTGCTGGCGAGCTCCAGCCGCGCGCCTTCGAGCGTGCCGCCSGYGCCGTTSAGTGCATTGGCCAGGTCRCCCTGSGTSGTGATCTTGAGGTTGCCGCCGCTGCTGAYGCGGCCGCTGTTGGCGAGGGCCGAGGCCGCGAGGTTCGCATCGGCGGTGGCCTGGAGCGTGCCGATGTTCTCCAGGCGCCCGGCGCTGGTGACSACCAGTTGGCCCGCGCCCATCAGCGCGGYGGCGCCCGGCGCGGCCTGRATGGTGCCGGCGTTGCGCACGCCCAGGCCGGCCTCGGTGCCGATGAGGGTGATCTTGCCGGCGTACATGCCGCCGAGCGCRGCSACGTCCAGGGCAAAGGTGGGSGCCGTGCCGGTGCCCGYGGYGGGCGTGACCTGGCTGTGGTCGGCGCTGACCGTGTTGGCGCCGGTCACCACCTTCAGTTCGCTGGCCCAGATGCCGGCGTTGGCCTGCACGGCGCGCGCGAGGATGGCGGCGTAGTCGGTCTTGCTGGCGTCCAGGCCCGCSCCGTCGATGGTGATGGTGCCGCCGCGCACSAGGAAGCTGTCCAGGCCGCCCACGGCATTGAACTGCGGCGTGCCGGTGGTCAGCGTGGCCCGGCTCGCATTGATGAAGCCGCCGCCGTCGACGCTGATGCCSGCGGGGTTGGCGATGATCACTTCGGCCCGCGTGCCGCCCACCTCGATGTAGCCGCGCAGCTGGCTCGGGCTGCCGCCGTTGACYTCRTTGAGGATGATGCGCGCGGGGCCGGTGGCAAGAAACGGATTGCCCTGGACGATCCCACCGAGCTGGGTCTGTACGTTCGTGCGGCTGTTGTTGAGGATGGTGCCGTTGGGCGCCACGTTGAACTGGTTGAAGACGTTGCGCGAGACGCCGGCCGCGCTGGGCGTCTGGATGTTGACGAGCGGCACGCCGTTGGGCGCCACCAGCACCGTGGGGCGCAGGTTGGCCGGCACGTTCGGGGCGCCAGCGATCTGGGCTTGCACCGGTGGCGCCCACAGCATGCCCGCGAGCGCCGCACCCGCGAGCATCGGCGCAAAGGCGGCCGCGCCGGCGACAGCCGCGCTTGCCACGGTGGTTGCCTTGGACGAGCCCTTGCCTGTGCTCTTCGCCGTCTCCTGGACCACCATGCGCAGGCCGCGCCTGGCGTTGAAGACGATGCGATGCAAATGGCGATTCATGTTCTGGTGCTCCCTCTGGATTGGCCGCCGGGCATCGTTATTTCTGTGACAGGATGCTTCGGCGGGCCGATTATGGGAGGGCAGCATCCTCGTTCGCGCGGTACTTATTCACGAATCGGACATACTTGAAAACTGACGTCCGGGGATGTAAGGCGCAGGCATTACACCGGGGCCATTTATGTTGGACCAGCACAACGATCGATTGCGATACATGGCGCCGCAGAAGAGGCTGTGTGCGAATTCCTCGCCGCCAAGGCCCTGGCGCATGGCGCAACGCCCATCGGTCCTGTCGCGACGTGAGGTGCTCGAGGGTCCCCATTGCGCGAGTACCTGGACGCACTCGATGCCAACAATCCGGTGACCGAGGATGCAGGTGAAGAGGTGCACGACACAGCGGCTGCATCGCGGAACATCTCTCCGACCGACCCGGCTGCGCAGTGGACCGCAGCACCAGGTGGTCCGGCGTTCTACACTTGCTCAAGCAACTACCTGATCGATCTGTCGGCGGGAATCATCTTGGACCTCGAAGCAACGCCGGCACCGCACGCCTGAGGTCGACTCCACCCGGGCGATGATTGATCGCGTCGAGAAGCGCTTCGACATCAGGCCGCGGCGACTCGTCGGCGACACCGCGTACGGCGCCGCCCCGCTGCTGGCCTGGACGGTCGAAGACAAGCAGATCGAACCTCATGTCCCTGTGTGGGACAAGACAGTCCGCAAGGACGGAAGTCTGTCGATCGGCAAGTTCCAGTGGCAGCCGAGCGCAATGAATATGTTTGCCCTGAAGGCCGCGCGGACGACCGGCGGCAGTTCACGACGCCGCGCACTCGCAACCAAGGCCGACGCCGTTATCTATCGCGCGAGCCAGGCAGACTGCGTCGCCTGTGGAATAAAGGATCGCTGCTGCCCGAGGACACCGTTCCGAAAGATCGCCCGCAGCATCCATGAGAGCGCCCGCGAGGTGGCACGGTCCATCGCGCAGACACCGCAGTACAGACGGTCGCGCAGGGAGCGCCAGAAGGTGGAGATGCCGTTCGCGCACCTCGACCGCATCATGAAGCAGGGTCGCTCCGGCTTCACGGGCTCAGTGGTGCGCAGGACGAGTTCTTGATGGCTGCCGCAGCCCAGAACCTCAAGGAATAGACCGGCTCGCCAAAGTTCAAACCGGCGAGGTCCGCCCCCAAGTGGGACCGGCTGCCATGGCCAAAGGAAGCGACGGGTCAATCGGCCCGAGGGATCAATCCTCTTCGAAGAGCAAGCGATGTACTGGCAAACTATCGCACGAACCGAAGAAAGTGCTTACCGCCGCGCCCGCTGAACGTATAGGT
>NZ_JBFTPJ010000183.1:0-8674 GCF_056398445.1 Variovorax sp. 01T439_2 | reverse complement strand
GGGTGGTGGCGCCCGCGCAGGGCGGCACGCACGAGAACGGCCGCCACACCTGGGGCCAGTCGATGGTGGTCGACCCCTGGGGCACGGTGGTGGCGCAGCAGGCGAGCGAAGAGGGCGTGGTGCTGTTCGACCTGGACGCCGGGCAGATCGAGCGCGTGCGCGCGCAGCTGCCCGTGCTCTCGCACAGCGTGCTCTAGATGCAGGAGGCCGCCCTGACTGTCGCACCGCCGCGGTGGGCACTGTCGGCGTTCGCGCGGCTGCGCTCGCTGTGGCAGCGCTGGTTTCTCTGGCTGATCCTGGCCGTGCTGGTGTCGACGCTGCTGGTCACCGTGGTGTGGCTCGCGGGCCGGCACGAGGTCGAGCAGGTGCAGGCCACGCTCGACCGCGACACCGCCGATGCGGTTTCGGACCTTCGCATCGGCCTGCAGCGCAACGCCCAGAGCCTGCGCGCCACCCAGGCCCCGGGCCTGGACCGCACGCATTGGCCCGAAGCCGCGGCCTCGCTGCTGCGCGAGCACCGCGAATGGCTCCGGCTCGAATGGCGCGACGCCGCGCTGCGTCCGCTCGAAGCGGTGAACACGCCCTACCGCATGCGGCTGATCGCCGAGGACAGCCGCGGCGCCGACCAGTCGGACGTGGGGCTCGCCTGCGCGGCCGCGCGCAAGCTGGGCGCGCCGGCCTATTCGCCGAGCCACTACGTGCCGATCCTCGGCGGAGGCGGCGTCGAGGTGATGGAACTGTGCGTGCCGATCGACGCGGGCGGCTTCCTGGTGGCGAGCTACTCGCTGCGCGACACGCTCATCGAGCTGGTCGGCCCCACGCTCACGCGCGGCCAGGAGGTGGCCTTCACCGAGGCCGACGGCACGCGCCTGGTGGCGCTCGGCACCTCGCGCCGCACCGGGACGCGCGTCTTCACCTCGCAGCAGCTGATCGACCTGCCCGGCGCCGCGCTGATGCTGCGCGTGGACGGCTGGCGCGCCGCGCCCGATCTTTTTCCGAACGTGCTGACGGCACTGGTCACGGCCATCTCGATTGCGCTGGTGTCGGTGCTGGTGCTGCTTGCGCGCGACACGCGCCGCCGGCTGCGCGCCGAGCGCGACCTGGCCGATGCGCTGGCCTTCCGCAAGGCGATGGAAGACTCGGTCATCACCGGCCTGCGCGCGCGCGACCTGCAGGGGCGCATCACCTACGTGAACCCCGCGTTCTGCGAAATGGTCGGCTTCAGCCCCGAAGAGCTGATGGCCGGCAGCGGCGAAGACATCGAGGCGCCCTACTGGCCGACCGAGCTGGCGCACGAATACCAGCAGCGGCAGGCCCGCCGGCTGGCCGGCGGCATGCCGCCGCGCGAGGGCTTCGAGTCGGTCTTCATGCGCAAGGACGGCACGCGCTTTCCGGTGCTCATCTTCGAGGCCCCGCTGATCAACGCGCACCGCGTGCAGACCGGCTGGATGAGCGCCTTCATCGACATCAGCGAGCAGCGCCGCATCGAGGAGCTCTCGCGCGCCAGCCAGGAGCGGCTGCAGGCCAGCGCGCGGCTTGCCACGGTGGGCGAGATGGCCTCGCTGCTGAGCCACGAGCTCACGCAGCCGCTGGCCGCCATTGCCAGCTATGCGACCGGCTCACTCAACATGCTCGGGCCGCACGCCAAGGGCGAGCAGGCCGAGGTGGCCATGGCGGTGCGGCGCATTGCCGAGCAGGCCGACCGCGCCGGCCAGGTGATCCGCAGCGTGCACGACTTCGTGCGCCGCCGCGACCGCACGCGCGAGGCGGTGGCGCCGCAGGCGTTGATCGATGCGGTGCTGCCGCTGGTGCGGCTGCAGGCGCGCAAGCTCGGCGTGAGCATCGAGGTGGTGCTCGARGACCGCTTGCCTCCGGCCGTGTGCGACCGCACGCTGGTCGAGCAGGTGCTGCTCAACCTCGCGCGCAATGCCATGCAGGCCATGGACACGCCGGAACACCGGGGCGAGCGCGTGCTGCGGCTGCGCGTCTCGCGCGTCGTCGCGGTCGGCGGCCCGGGCGCGGAGGATGCCCGCCGCTGGCTGGAGTTTGCCGTGGCCGACCTGGGCTGCGGCATCAGCGAAGAGGTGGCGGGCCGCCTCTTCACGCCTTTCTTCACCACGCGCGCCGACGGCATGGGCCTGGGCCTGAGCCTGTGCCGCACCGTGGTGGAGCAGCATGGCGGGGTGCTGGTGTTCGAGCCCAACCGGCCGCGGGGCACCGTGTTCCGGTTTACCCTGCCGAGTACATGATCAACCCCCGCGCTTTTGTGCCCGTTTCTGGAATCGACATGACATGCAACCGCTGATCGACGGCCTGATCTTCATCGTGGACGACGACGCCAGCGTGCGCGAGRCGCTGGCCTGGCTGCTGCGCTCGCGCCGCCTCGAAAGCGAGCACTTCGCGAGCGCCGAGGCCTTCGAGCTGCGCCTGGCCGAAGGCCCGCTGCCCGACCAGCCGCTGTGCCTGCTGCTGGACGTGCGCATGCCCGGCACCAGCGGCCTGGTGCTGTTCGACCGGCTCGCCGAGCGCGGCCTGCTGGACGCCATGCCGGTGATCTTCCTGACCGGCCATGCCGACGTGCCCACGGCCGTGGATGCGGTGAAGCGCGGCGCCTTCGACTTCTGCGAGAAGCCGTTCTCCGACAACGCCCTGGTCGACCGCATCGAGCAGGCGCTGGGCGCTTCGCTGCGGGCGCTGGAGGTGCGGCGCGTGCGGCGCAGCCTGGCCGGCCGCGTCGCCGAACTGACCGAGCGCGAGCGCGACGTGATGCGGCTCGTGGTCGAGGGCCTGCCGAACAAGCTGATCGCCGATCAGCTGGCCATCAGCGTGCGCACGGTGGAGGTCCACCGCGCACGCGTGTTCGACAAGATGGAAGTGAAATCGGCGGTCGAGCTGGCCAACCGCCTGCGGGATCTCTAGAAGATCAGACCTTTTCCGCGACGAAGATCTCGACGCGGCGGTTCTGGGCCCGGCCGGCCGGCGTGGCGTTGTCGGCGATCGGCTCGCGCGAGCCGCGGCCGTCGGTGGTGATGGCCGTGGTCGAGACGCCGCGGCTCACCAGGTGGTTGCGCACGCTGTCGGCGCGGCTCACCGAGAGGCGCTCATTGCCTTCCTCGCTGCCGGTGTTGTCGGTGTGGCCCACCACGCGCACGCTGGCCGCGGCCGCGCTGCGCAGGCCTTCGGCCACCTTGTCGAGCACCTGCGCCAGGTTGCGCTTGACGTTGGCGCGGCCCACGTCGAACGACAGTTCATTGGGAACCACGAGATGCAGCTGGTTGTCCGCGGTCTGCTCGATCACCACGCCCGTGCCCTTGGTGGAACTTTCCAGCTCGGTCTTGAGCGCCGCCAGGCGCGCAGTCCAGCTGTTGGCCGGTGCAGCCGCCTGGGCGGCCGGCGCGGCGGCCGATCCTGGCGCGGGCGATTGCGAGGCGCACCCCGCAACGAACAATGCGGCCGCAGCCGCACCCGAAACAACAAGCTTCCTCATGAGTTTTCCCTCTTTGTGAACATGAAACGATGACGATGGGCGCCGGCCGCTCCCGCACGGCCGGCTTTGTTTTTATTTACTGCATCAGCCGATCCGGTCAGCCCCGCGGCGCGCGCTCGCCCACGTAGATCTCGACGCGGCGGTTCTGCGCCCGGCCGGCGTCGCTGTTGTTGTTGGCAATCGGTTCGTGCGAGCCGCGGCCTTCGATGCGGAAGGCGGCGGCGCTCACGCCGCGCGCCACCAGGTAGTCGCGCGTGCTGGCGGCGCGGTCGACCGACAGCGGGTTGTTGATGGCGTCCGAACCGGTGTTGTCGGTGTGGCCGATGATGCGCACCTCGGCGTTCGGGTTGTTGCGCAGGCCGCTCGCGAACTGGTCGAGCACCGGAGCGAAGTTGGACTTGATGTTGGAGCGGCCCACGTCGAAGGAGACGTCGCTCGGGATCTGCAGCTTGAGCTCGTTGTTCGGGGTTTGGGTCACGGCCACGCCGGTGCCCTGGGTGGCGGCTTCCATCTGGCGCTTCTGGTTTTCCATGCGCTGCGACCACAGGTAGCCGCCGAGCGCGCCGGCTGCGGCGCCGACCACGGCCCCCGTGCCGATGGCGCCGCGGTTGCCGCCGGTGGCGGAGCCGATGGCAGCGCCGCCGAGCGCGCCGATGCCGGCGCCGATGCCGGTGTTGCGCTGGGTATCGGTCATGCCGCCGGCGCAGCCGGACAGGACGAGGGCGGCAGCGGTGGTGGCGAGTACAAACTTTTTCATGGCAATCCCTTTCAAGGTTGAATCAGGCGGGCCACAGCTTAGCCTCGGCGAGCATGCGATGGTACGGCCTTCCCAACTTGCAGGAAAGAGGAAAACTTTCTGCAAAGGCCCGTGTTTGCTGCGATGATTGCTACTAAAGTAATAGCTATTGGGCTGTTCTCCGACATTCCGCTGCGGTCCCGGGCTACGCAAGGAATTCACGCTTCGGGCGGGAGATTCTTCTTTTCGTTGGCTCCCTTGCCATCGGCGGCGTCGTCGTCGTCGTGCAGCTCGCCTTTTTTTCGACCGGAAAACATGGTCCACCAGACGATCAAGATGAATACGAGCCCGGCCCCGAGGGCTTCAAGCAAAATCAAACCCATGAGAAATGGACTCCAGTGGCTGGTTGGGCTCGCGATCGTAGCAACGCTGGCCGGCTGCTCGGTCGCCCCGCGTGCGCCCGACACCCCGGCTCGGCCGGCCGCCACGCCGCCGCGCGAGCTCGGACCGCTGACCGGTTCGCTCGCGCATCCCAAGAGCCGGTGGGTGCCGGTCGGCTGGTCGGAGCTGCCGGGTTTCGGCGACGACCCGCTGCACGAAGCCTGGATTGCGCTCCTGGCCAACTGCGCGCGGCCCAACGCCGCCTTTGCGCCGCTGTGCCGCGAGGTGCGCCAGCTGGCCATCGCCACGCCCGAGGAACAGCGCCAGTGGATGACCGAGCGGCTGCAGCCCTACCGCGTCGAGTCGCTCGCGGGCTCGAGCGAAGGCAAGCTCACGAGCTACTACGAGCCGGTGTACGAGGCCTCGCGCGTGCCCACCGCCGCCTTCAACATTCCGATCTACCAGGCGCCCGACGGCCTGGTGCCGCGGCGGCCCTGGTACACCCGCCAGGAAATCGAAACCCTGCCCGAAGCCCAGGCCGCGCTGCGCGGCCGCGAGATCGCCTGGATGGCCGACCCGATCGACGCCCTGATGCTGCACATCCAGGGCTCGGGGCGCCTTCGCATCACCGAGGCCAACGGCGTGCAGCGCACCGTGCGCGTGGCGTACTCGGCCACCAACGAGCAGCCGTACAAGAGCGTGCAGCAATGGCTGATCGGCCAGGGCGTGACCAAGATCGGCAAGTGGCCCGACGACACCAAGGCCTGGGCCGCGCAGAACCCGCAGCGCGTGACGCAGCTGCTGTGGAGCAATCCGCGCTACGTGTTCTTCCGCGAGGAGACCATGAGCGAGCTCGATGCGGCCTTTGGCCCGCGCGGCGCGCAGGGCGTGCCGCTGACCGCCGGGCGCTCCATCGCGGTCGACCGCGACAGCATCCCGTACGGCACGCCGGTCTGGCTCGCGTCGAGCGGGCCGGCGGCGCAGCTGCAGAAGCTGGTGGTGGCGCAGGACACCGGCAGCGCCATCGTCGGCGCGGTGCGCGCGGACTACTTTGCCGGCACCGGCGCCGATGCGGGCCGCCTGGCCGCCAGCATGAACCAGCCGCTGCGCCTGTGGGCGCTGTGGCCAAGGCAAACGCCCGCGCCCTGAGCGCCAAGCAGATGCGCCTGACCGCGAGCTGAGCGTTTCACGCGGGTGTCATGCGAATTGCCTAACTTCGCGGGTTGATTTCCTTTTCAACCCACGAAAGCGATTGCGCATGACCGCAAACACCCGTACCGACGACAACGGCATCGATCTTGACGACGTTGGCACCAATCCCACTGCGAACCCCTCCTTCACCGACCTGATCGCCTCGCGCCTCCGCCGTCGCCATCTGTTCGGCCTGGGCGTCGGCACTGCCGGCACCGCGCTGCTGCAGGCGTGCGGCGGCGGCGGGGGCGGCGGCACGGCTTTCCCGATCATTCCGCCCGCACCGGCACCCGCTCCCGCGCCGGCGCCTGCACCGACCCCCGCACCGGCGCCCACGCCGATGAAGCTCGGCTTCAATGCCGTGGCCAAGGGCCTGGCCGACGTGGTCACCGTGCCCGCCGGCTACACCGCCAGCGTGCTCTATCGCCTGGGCGACCCGATCGCCGCGGGCGTGGCGGCCTACAAGAACGACGGCACCGACGATCCGGCCACCTACGACCGGCGCGCCGGCGACCACCACGACGGCATGACCTTCTTCGGCATGAACGCGTCGAACAAGTGGGACGCCGCCAGCGCCGCGCGCGGCCTGCTCGTGATGAACCACGAAGCCATCACGCCGCTGTTCCTGCACCCCGCGGGCCAGACCATCAGCGGCACCGGCAATGCGGCGGTGCGCACCTCCGCCGACGAAGTGCTGCGCGAGTTCTACCTGCACGGCGTGAGCGTGATCGAGATCAACAAGAGCGGCAGCGCCTGGAGCTACAAGCAGGACTCGAGCTTCAACCGCCGCGTCCACACGCTGACCGAAATGGCGTTCTCGGGCCCGGCCGCCAAGACCGACTACCTGAAGACCAAGTACTCGACCGACGGCAGCAGGACCCGCGGCACGCTCAACAACTGCGCCAACGGCACCACGCCCTGGGGCACCTACCTGACCTGCGAAGAAAACTGGGCCGGCTATTTCCGCCGCATCAAGGCCACCGACGACCCCAGCCGCACGGCGAAGGAAATTGCAGCGTTCACCCGCTACGGCGTGGCCAGCACCGGCCGCGAACTCTGGGCCACCGTCACGCCCGACACGGCCGACAACCTCTATGGCCGCTGGAACGCCCAGGTGGTCGGCGCCACCGCCACCGACGACTTCCGCAACGGCGCCAACACCTACGGCTGGGTGGTCGAGATCGATCCCTTCAACCCCGCGAGCACCCCCAAGAAGCGCACCGCGCTCGGCCGCTTCGGCCATGAAGGCGCCTGCCTCGGCCCGGTCGTGGTCGGCAAGCCGCTGGTCTGGTACATGGGCGACGACTCGCGCAACGAGTACATCTACAAGTTCGTCTCGACGAAGAACTGGGATGCGGCCGACGTGGGCGGCGGCACCGCGGCCGGCGACAAGTACATGGACGACGGCCGCCTCTACGTGGCCAGGTTCAACGCCGACGGCACCGGCGCGTGGCTCGAGCTGAAGCTCGGCGTGAACGGCATCACCGCGAGCAATCCGGCCTACGCCTTTGCCGACGCGGCCGACGTGGTGGTCAACGCGCGCCTCGCGGCCGACGCCGCCGGCGCCACCAGGATGGACCGCCCCGAGTGGACGGCCGTCAACCCGAAGACCGGCGAGGTCTACGTCACCCTCACCAACACCAACGCCGCCTCGCGCCCCATCACCGCCACCGATGGCGCCAACCCGCGCTTCTACAACGACCCCAAGGGCCCCACCGCCACCGCGCAGACCGGCAACCCCAACGGCCACATCGTGCGCTTTGCGGACGAGGGCGGCGACCCCGCCGCGCTGGCCTTCAAGTGGGACGTGTACCTGTTCGGCGCGCGCGCCACCGCCTCGGCCGACATCAACGTGTCCGGCGCCAGGACCATCACCAACGTCGACGGCGCCACCACGCGCACGCAGGACACCTTCGTGGGCAAGGCGCCCGGCGCCGACGGCCTGCGCCGCTTCCTGGTCGGCCCGAAGGATTGCGAGATCACCGGCATTGCCGAGTCGGGCGACGGCCGCGCGCTGTTCGTCAACATCCAGCATCCGGGCGAAACCACCCCCGCGGCGAGCATCGGCGACCCGACCAAGTTCGGCAGCCATTGGCCCGAAGGCGGCAGCGCCCGCCCGCGCTCGGCCACGGTGGTCATCACCAGGGACGACGGCGGCCTGATCGGCCTCTGATCGGCCGCGCGCTGCCGCTGCTTCCTACCGGGGCAGCGGCAGCGCCGTCTTGTAGCGCACCTGCTTGAGCGCAAAGCTCGAGCGGATCTTCTCGATGCCTGGAATCGGCGTGAGCTGTTCCAGGATGAATTTCTCCAGCGCCGCCATGTCGGCCACGGCGATGCGGATCAGGTAGTCGCTGTCGCCCGTCATCAGGTAGCACTCCATCACCTCGTCGTGCTCGGCAATGCGCTGTTCGAAGTCGGCGAGCGACTGCTTGCTCTGCGTCGTCAGGCTGATCGAGATGAACACGTTGAGCCCCAGGCCCAGCGCCTTGGCGCTCGCGAGCGCCACGTAGCGGTCGATCACGCCATTCGCCTCGAGCATCTTCACGCGCGCGAGACACGGCGAGGGCGACAGGTGCACGCGGCGCGCGAGTTCCACGTTCGACAGCGCGCCGTCGCGCTGCAGCTCGTCGAGGATGCGCAGGTCGATCGTGTCCAGTTGCATGAAATGCCGCAAAATAAAGAATTGCCGGAATTTTATGCTGCGACGCTCGCATGGAATTGGCTGTACCGGTAGCTAATTTGCCGCATGGCGGCCTAAAGTGCCGGCATGAACGCCCCCATTTCCGCCGACCAGATGCGCGCGCTGCTGCCCGACGCGCCGCTCTCGCACGACCCCGACCCCGCCGAGACCGCCGAATGGCGCGAGGCCTTCCTGGCAC
>NZ_JBFTPJ010000182.1:0-10452 GCF_056398445.1 Variovorax sp. 01T439_2 | reverse complement strand
ACATGAACCACTTGTTGTAGAGCTTCTCCATCTCGCCCGACTTCATCATGCCCGACACCACGCGGTCCACCAGCGCCTTGAAGGCCGGATCGTCCTTGCGCAGCATGAGCGACTGGTTCTCGGTGCGCAGGCTCTCGCCGGTGATGATGAAGTCCTTCGGATTGCGCGCATTCGCGATCTGGCCGGCCAGCAGGATGTCGTCGAGCACGAAGGCCTGCGCACGGCCGCTCTCCACCAGCAGGAAGGAGTCGCTGTGGTCCTTGCCGCCCAGGTTGTTGACCTCGAGGTTGCGGCCCTTGTCGGCCTCGCGCAGCAGGCGGAACGAGGTGGTGCCCGTGGTGGTGGCCACCGTCTTGCCCTGCAGGTCGGCAATGCTCCTGATGCCCGAATCGGCCTTCACCAGCATGCGCACGTTGTAGCGGAAGATGTCGGGCGAGAACGCCACCTGCTTCTGGCGCTCGACCAGGTTGGTGGTGGAGCCGCACTCGATGTCCACCGTGCCGTTCTGCACCAGCGGAATGCGGTTGGCCGAGGTCACGGCCTGGTACTTGATCTCGATGGCCGGCAGCTTGAGCTCGCTCTTCACCGCCTCGACAATGCGGTTGCAGATCTCGATGCTGTAGCCCACCGGCTTCAGGTTGCCGTCGAGGTACGAGAAGCCGAAGGACGACTCGCGGTAGCCGAAGGTGATGGCGCCGCTCGCCTTGATCTTGGCGAGCGTGTCGTTCTCCTGGGCCTGCGCGGCCACGTGCGGCAACAGGGCGGCAAAGGCCACCGCGAGAGCGGCAGCACCGAAAGGGATCGGCAGACGAAGCTTGGGCATGGAAGCGCTCCTCGGAACGGCGGTGGAAGAAAACAGGCGAAAGAAAATCGGCAGCGAAGCGGTCAGCGCGCGGCGGCGCGCGTCACCGCATCGATCGAAGCCGCGAGGCGGGCCGCGATCTCCTGCAGCTGCTGCCGCGTGGCAATGAAGGGCGGCGCGAGCAGCACGTGGTCGCCCTGCCGGCCGTCGACCGTGCCGCCGAAGGGGTAGCACAGCAGGCCGCGCGACATCGCGTCCTTCTTGATGAGCGCGTGGAGCTTCAGCGCCGGATCGAACGGCGCCTTGCTCGCGCGGTCGGCCACCAGCTCGATACCCCAGAAGAAGCCGCGGCCGCGGATGTCGCCCACATGGGCGTGGCCGCCGAGCGCCTCGGCCAGCATCGCGCCAAAGACCGCACCGTCTTCGCGCACCTTGGCGACGAGGCCGTCGCGCCGGATCACCTGCTGCACCGCGAGCGCCGCCGTGCAGGCCATCGGATGGCCGAGGTAGGTGTGGCCATGCTGGAAGAAGCCGCTGCCGCTGGACATGGCCTCGACGATCCTGCGCTGCGCCAGCACCGCGCCGATCGGCTGGTAGCCGCCGCCCAGGCCCTTGGCGATGGTGACCAGGTCGGGCACCACGCCCTCCTGCTCGCAGGCGTGCAGCGTGCCGGTGCGGCCCATGCCGCACATCACCTCGTCGAGGATCAGCAGCACGCCGTACTTGTCGCACACCGCGCGCACCGCCTTGAAGTAGCCCGGCACGGGCGTGAGCACGCCGGCCGTCGCGCCGCCCACCGTTTCCGCCACGAAGGCGATCACGCGGTCGGCACCCTGCGCGACGATGGCCGCTTCGAGCTCGGACGCAAGACGCAGGCCGTACTGCTCGGCGCTTTCATCGGCGCACTGCTCGCGGTACGGATAGCACGGCGCCACATGGGTGGCCGGCACCAGGATGGGCGCGAACGGTTCGCGCCTCCACGCGTTGCCGCCCACGGCCAGCGCGCCCAGCGTGTTGCCGTGGTAGCTCTGGCGGCGCGCGATGAAGTGCGTGCGCTGCGGCTGGCCGGTCTCGACGAAATACTGCCGCGCCATCTTGAGCGCCGCCTCCACCGCCTCGGAGCCGCCGCTCACCAGGTACACGTGGCTCATGCCCTCGGGCGCGGAAGCAATCAGCTCGTCGGCCAGCTGCTCGGCCACTTCGCTGGTGAAGAAGCTGGTGTGCGCATAAGCGAGCTTGTCGAGCTGCGCGTGCATGGCGGCCAGCACCTCGGGGTGCGCATGGCCGAGCGAAGACACGGCCGCGCCGCCTGAGGCGTCGAGGTATTCGCGCCCTTCGGCATCGCGGATGAACATGCCGCTGGAGCCGGCGGCAACCGGCGGGGTGTGGCGAAGGTGGCGGTGGAAGACGTGCGTCATGGCGGGTGGCTGGCGGATCCGGTTATGGAACTAACGTTTCCACCATATTATTGTTTGGAACATTTGTTCCGTCAACTGTTCCAGCGTTCCATGTCCGGTACATTCGTTCCAACGACCGCCAGAAGAGAGACACCGCCATGGGCGCCAGAGACCAGATCCGCCAGCGTTTCAACGAACTGAGCCCCGCCCTGCAGCAGGTGGCGCGCTACGTGCTCGACCATCCCAACGAGGTGGTGACCGCGTCGATGCGCAACGTGGGCACGCGCGCGCAGAGCACGCCCGCCACGCTGGTGCGCTTCGCGCAGCACCTGGGCTATGCGGGCTGGCCGCAGCTCAAGGAAGCCTTTGCCGGCGACATGGGCCTGGCCAGCGAAACCTATGGCGGGCGCGCCAAGCAGCTGATCGGCCGCGCGCAGGACCGCAGCCTCACGGCCGAGATGTTCGAGGTGCAGCGCCGCAACCTGGAGGCCACGCACCAGCAGAGCGAGCAGGCGATGCAGCAGCGCGCCTTCGCCAAGGGCGACGCGCTGGTGGTGGCCAGCTTCAGGCCCTACTCGCGCGAGGCGCTGCAGGTGGCCCAGGCGGCCCGGGCGGCCGGCTGCCGCATCGTGGCCATCACCGACAGCGTGGCCTCGCCGCTGTCGCTCTTGGCGGACGAAACGCTGCTCTTCACGATCAACAGCCCCTCGTTCTTTCCTTCGGTGGCGGCCGGCGTGGCCGTGACCGAGGCGCTGGTCGAGCTGCTCGCGAGCCGCGCGGGCAAGCCGGTGATCCGGCGCATCGACCAGGCCGAGGCGCAGCTGTTCGAGTCGGGTGCCTACCTGGTGGCGCCGGTGGCGCGCGGGGGGTAGGCCCGGCAGGCTCGATTGCATGCTGCAGCGCCGCATCGCGGAACCCCGCCGGATCGGCATGGTCCAACCGCTGTCGCGGTTGTGTGTCGCGACAGGAGGTAATGACCATGAAGCAAGTGAAGCATTGGCAAGATCCGGTCAACGTCGCCCTGGGTGCGTGGCTGATCATCTCGCCTTGGGTCCTGGGCTTCCAGGGCGTCACTGCCGCGATGTGGAGCGCAGTGGCGACGGGTGTCGTGCTGGGCGCCGTGGCGCTGGGAGCGACCCTGGTACCGCGTGCATGGGAAGAGTGGACCGAAGGCGCACTCGCCATCTGGCTGGCCGTGTCGCCCTGGGTGCTCGGCTTTGCCACCGTGGAGAACGCGATGGTCAACGCGGTGCTCGTGGCTGCGGCCATCCTGGTGCTCGCGCTGTGGGTGCTTGTCACCGACAAGGACTACCTGGGCGGGAGCATGGATCGCCACGCGCATTGAGCACGCAGGCGATCGCGTCGTGAGAAGCGGCCCCGCCCGCCACGTGCAGCGGGGCTGAGGGGACGGGCAGCCGCCCTCCCCGGCAGCTACTTCACTCCGCGCTGCGGAGAAGGGGCAGCCTGCGCCGTCGAAGGCGTGGACGACACGGTGCCGCCCGCCCCGCCGGCATGCCAGCCGCCGCCCAGGGCCTGGATCAGCGCCACCGCGGCGGTCTGGCGATTCACCTGCAGCTGCACCAGCGTGCGCCGCGCGCCGAGGGCGGCGGCCTGCGCCGTGACCACCTCGGTGTAGCTCACCTGGGCCGCGCGGTAGCGGTTGAGCAGTTGCTGCTCGGTCTTGTCGGCCGCGGCCGAGGCCTCGCGCCGCAGGCCTTCCTGCTGCGCCAGTGCGGCGCCGGCAGTGAGCTGGTCTTCCACCGCCTGGAAGGCGGTGAGCACGGTCTGGCGGTAGCGCGCCACGCTGGCTTCGTGCGCCGCCTTGGCCGAGTCGACCGTGGCGCCGATGGCGCCCGCATCGAACACCACCTGCGCCACCGACAGGCCGAGCGCCCACAGCGTGTTGGATGCATTGAACAGGTCTTTCACCCGGCTCGCGCTGCTGCCCACCGAGGCACTGAGCCCGAAGTTGGGGAAGTACGCCGAGCGCGCGATGCCGATCTGCGCATTGGCCGCAGCCACCGCGCGCTCGGCCGCCGCGATGTCCGGCCGGCGCTGCAGCAGCGTGGAAGGCACGCCCGTCGGAATGCCGGGCACCGTGGGCGTCCACTGCGCCGCGGGCAGGCTGAAATCGGCCGGCGCCACGCCCACCAGCATGGCAATGGCGTGCTCCAGCGTGGTGCGGATGCGCTGCAGGCCCACGCGTTCGGCCTGCGCGTTCACCAGCTGGGTCTGCGCCTGCAGCACGTCGGTCTGGGCCGCGATGCCGGCCTTGTAGCGGTTGCTGGTGATCTCGAAGGCGCGCTGGTAGCCCTCGATGGTCTGGTCGAGCAGCACGATCTCGGCATCGGCCTCGCGCAGCGAAAAGTAGTTGGTGGCCAGGTCGCCGACGGCCGACAGGCGCGCCGACGCCAGGTCGGCCTCGCTGGCCTCGGCATTGGCCTGCGCGCTGCTCACGGCCTGCCGCAGGCGCCCCCACACGTCGGGCGCCCAGTCGACCCCGAGCGTCGCTGAAAATGCATTGGCCGCATTGCTGGTGCCGCCGATGTTGCCGCTGCGCCGGCCGCTGCCGTCGAGCGATACCGTGGGGAACAGCGCCGCGCGCTCGCCCCGCACCAGCGCCTGGGCCTGCGCGTAGTTGGCCACGGCCGCGGCGATGTTCTGGTTCGACACCTGCACGCGGGCAGCCAGCTCGTCGAGCGTGGCGTCGCCGAACAGCTTCCACCATTCGCCGCGGTCGAGCGCATCGGCCGGCGCGGCGGGCAGCCAGCCCTCGGCGGTCTTCTGCTCTTTCCAGCCGGCGGGCGCAGCCGAGGTGGGTACTTCGTAGGCGGGGCCCACGGCGCAGCCGGCCAGCACGGCCGCCAAGGCGAGCGCGGACAGCCTGCCGGGCAGATGCGAAAGGATGCGTTGTCGGTGTGTCATGACAGCTTCGTTCATTCTTCTGTTCAGGTCGGCGAGGCTGCGGCGCGGCTCAGGTGCCGCTCGTTGCCCGAGCGCCGGCGCAGCTTGTCGAGCAGCACGTAGACCACCGGCGTGGTCAGCAGCGTGAGCAGCTGGCTCGCGATCAGGCCGCCGATGATCGCCACGCCCAGCGGCTGGCGCAGCTCGGCGCCCTGGCCGAAGCCGATGGCCAGCGGCAGCGCGCCCAGCGCAGCCGCCAGAGTGGTCATGAGGATCGGCCGGAAGCGCAGCATGCAGGCCTCGCGCACCGCTTCCACGGCCGAGATGCCGCGCGCGCGTTCGGCCTCGAGCGCAAAGTCGATGATCAGGATCGCGTTCTTCTTCACGATGCCGATCAGCAGGAAGAGACCGATCAGCGCAATGATCGAGAACTCCATGCGGAACAGCAGCAGCGCCAGCACCGCGCCCACGCCGGCCGAAGGCAGCGTGGTCAGCACCGTGATGGGGTGGATCAGGCTTTCGTAGAGCACGCCGAGCACGATGTAGATCACCACGATCGCCGCCAGGATGAGCGCCAGCTGCTGCCCCTGCGACTGCTGCGCCGCAAGCGCGGTGCCCTGGAAGCTGCCGCGCACGTTGACCGGCATCGCGATGTCGGCCTCGGCCTGCGCGACGATGCGGCGCGCGTCCTGCAGCGTCACGCCTTCACCCAGGTTGAACGAGACGGTGCTCGCAAGCTCGGTGTCCTGGTGGTCGATGGAGCTCGGCACCGCGCGCTCGCTGACCTTGGCAATGGCCGAGAGCGGCACCATCAGCGTGGTGCTGGCCGCCAGCGCCTGGCCGGTGGAAGCGGTGCGCAGGCCCGGGTTGGCCGAGGTGGTGGTCGAGGTGCCGGTGCTCGCGTCGGTGGTGTTGGCCAGCGAGCTCACCGTGGTGGCGCCGCTCGCGGTGGTGCTGGTGGTGAGCGTCGAAGGCACGTACAGGTCCTTCAGCACCACGGGCGCGCGCTGGTAGCGCGGGGCCCATTCCATGATCACCGAATACTGGTTGAGCTCGTCGTAGATGGTGGCGACCGAGCGCTGGCCGTAAGCGTTGTAGAGCGCGTTGTCGACCGCGCTCGAAGTCACGCCAAGGCGCGCGGCGCTTTCGCGGTCGACGTCGACGAAGGTCTCCACGCCGTTGTCGGCCTGGTCGCTGTCGACGTCGGTGAGCGCGGTCTCCTGGCGCAGCCGGTCGGCCAGCTTGGCGGTCCATGTGCGCAGGTCGGCCAGGTTGTCGCCCTTGAGCGTGTACTGGTAGGTGGAATTGCTCGAACGCCCGCCCATGCGCAGGTCCTGCACCGGGCTCAGGAACACCCGCAGGCCGGTGAGCTGGTTGAGCTGCGGCCGCAGCCGGTTGATGACGGCGGCGGTCTTCTCGGTGCGCTGCGACAGCGGCTTCAGGTTGACGAACATGAAGCCGCCGCCCGAACGGCTGCCGCCCGAGAAGCCCACCACGGTGTCGACCGCCGGGTCCTTGTGGATGATGTCGACGGCCTGGCGCAGCTTGTCGCTGAGCGCCACCGACGAGATGCTCTGGTCCGCGCGCAGGCCCGCGTTGAGCTGGCCGTTGTCCTGCTCGGGGAAGTAGCCCTTGGGAATGGCGGAAAACAGGTACACGTTCAGGCCCACCACCGCCAGCAGCACCACCACGACCACGGCCTTGCTCGCGAGCGCCCAGTCCAGGCTGTGGGCATAGGTGCGCAGGCTCCACTGGTACACGCCCTCGGCCATGCGCGCGAGGCGCCCCGGCGGCTTCGCGCCGGGCTCCTCGGCGCGCAGCAGCATGGCGCACATCATGGGCGTGGTGGTGAGCGAGATGACCAGCGAGATCAGCACCGACACCGACAGCGTCACCGCGAATTCGCGGAACAGCCGGCCGATCTGCCCGTCCATGAACAGCAGCGGAATGAACACCGCCACCAGCGACAGGCTGATCGACAGCACGGTGAACCCGACCTCTCGCGCGCCGCGCAATGCAGCCTCGATGCGGCCCATGCCGGCCTCGATGTGGCGGCTGGTGTTCTCCAGCACCACGATGGCGTCGTCCACCACGAAGCCCGTGGCCACGGTGAGCGCCATCAGGCTCAGGTTGTTGAGGCTGTAGCCCAGCAGGTGCATGACGCCGAAGGTGCCGAGCAGCGACACCACCGTGGCCACCGCCGGAATGATGGTGGCGCGCGCGCGGCGCAGGAACAGGCCCACCACCAGCACCACCAGCGCGATGGAGATCATGAGCGTGGCCTCGATCTCGCGCAGCGAGGCGCGGATGGAGTTGGTGCGGTCGGAGGCCACCTGCACCTCGATGTCCTGCGGCAATTGCGCGCGCAGCTCCGGCAGCAGCTCGCGCACGCCGTCCACGGTGTCGATGATGTTGGCGCCCGGCTCCTGCGTGACCAGCACGATCACCGCGGGCTGGCCGTTGAACAGGCCCAGCGTGCGCGTGTTCTCCACGCTGTCGATCACCCGCGCCACGTCGCCCAGCCGCACGGCCGAGCCGTTGCGCCAGGCGATCACCATGTCGCGGTACTCCACGGCATGGCGGCCCGGCGAGGGCGTGTAGATCTGCAGCCGGCGCTCGTCGTTCTCGATGGCGCCCTTGGGCCGGTTGGCGTTGTTGGCCTGGATGGCGGCGCGCACGTCCTCGCTGCTGATGCCGAAGCGGTTGAGCGAGAAAGGCTCCAGCTCCACCCGCACGGCCGGCAGCGAGCCGCCGCCGATCTCGACCTCGCCCACGCCCTCCACCTGCGAGAGCTTCTGGCTCACGATGTTGGACACGGCCTCGTAGATCTGGCCCGGCGTGCGCGTCCTGGAGGTGAGCGCCAGGATCGCGATGGGCGCGGCGGTCGGGTTGCGCTTGCGGTAGATGGGGTTGCTGCGCAGGGTGGCAGGCAGGTCGGCCCGCGCCGCGTTGATGGCCGCCTGCACCTCGCGCGCGGCGCTGTCGATGTTGCGCTTGAGGTCGAACTGCAGGCTGATGCGGGTGGAGCCGTTGGAGCTGGTCGAGGTGAGTTCGTTGACACCCGCGATCACCCCGAGCCGCCGCTCCAGCGGCGTGGCCACGCTCGACGCCATGGTGCTCGGGCTGGCGCCCGAGAGGCTGGCGGTGACCGAGATGGTGGGAAAGTCGACCTGCGGCAGCGGCGACACAGGCAGCACGAAGAACGCCGCGATCCCGGCCAGTGCAATGCCGATGGTCAGCAGCACCGTCGCAATCGGGCGCTCGACGAAGGGCCTGGACAGGTTCATGCGGCTGCGGCCTCCCGCTTGCGCCCGAAGCGCCGGCCCATGCGGTCGAAGGCCAGGTAGACCACCGGCGTGGTGAAGAGCGTGAGCACCTGGCTCACCACCAGCCCGCCGAAGATGGCCAGGCCCAGCGGCCGGCGCAGCTCGGCACCCTCGCCCCAGCCAAACATCAGCGGCAGCGCCGCAAAAAGCGCCGCCAGCGTGGTCATGAGGATGGGACGGAAGCGCAGCAGCGCCGCCTGGTGGATGGCCTCCTGCGGCGACTTGCCCTCGCGCCGCTCGGCGTCGATGGCAAAGTCGATCATCATGATCGCGTTCTTCTTGACGATGCCGATCAAGAGGATGATGCCGATGATGCCGATCACGCCCAGGTCGTTGCCCGTGACYATCAACGCGAGCAGCGCGCCCACGCCGGCCGAGGGCAGCGTCGAGAGAATCGTCAGCGGATGGATGTAGCTCTCATACAGCACGCCCAGCACGATGTACACGCACACCACCGCCGCCAGGATCAGCCACAGCTGGTTGGAAAGCGATTTCTCGTAGGCCCCCGCCGCGCCCAGGAAGCTCATGGTCATGCTCGCGGGCATGCCGATCTCCTTGGCCGCCGCGCGAATCGCCGCCACCGATTTTCCGAGCGCCACGTTGTCGGCCGTGTCGAAGCCCACGGTGGCGGCCGGGTACTGCGCCACGTGCGTCACCTGCAGCGGCGCGGCCTGCTCGCGCACCGTGGCAATCGACGAGAGCGTGGTGGCACTGCCGCCGCCGGTGCGCAGCTGCAGGTTGCCCAGGAGCTGCGGCGAAGCCAGGGCCTCGCGCTGAGCTTCCAGGATCACGCGGTACTGGTTGGTCTCGGTGAAGATGGTCGAGACGATGCGCTGGCCGAAGGCGCTGTAGAGCGTGTCGTCCACCGAGCTGGCCGTGACCGAGAGGCGCGAGGCCGTGTTGCGGTCGATGTCCACGTAGGCGGCCAGCCCCTTCGCGCCCGCGTTGGTGGTGGGGTTGCGCACCAGCGGTTCGGTGCGCAGGCGCTCCACCAGCTTCTGCGCCCAGGCATCGACCGTGTTGGTGTCCACCCCTTCGAGCGAGACGCGGAATTCGGTCGGGCCGGTTTCGGCGTCGATGGTCAGGTCCTGCGTGGGCTGCAGGTACAGCGTCACGCCGGCCACGGCGCGCACGCGCTCGCGCAGGCGCTGCATCGTGGCTTCCTGGTTGCCGCGGTCGGCGCGCATGTTGATGAGCATGCTGCCGGTGTTCAGCGCCGTGTTGTTGGCGGCGTCCACGCCCACCACCGAGCTCACGCTGGCCACCTCGGGGTCGGCCAGGATCGCGTTGGCGGCCTGCTGCTGCAGCTCGGCCATGCGCGTGTACGACACGTCCTGCGCAGCCTCGATGCGCGCCTGCAGCTGGCCGGTGTCCTGCGTCGGGAACAGGCCCTTGGGAATCACCACGTAGAGCAGCACCGTGAGCGCCAGCGTGGCCACCGCCACCACCAGCGTGAGCGGCTGGTGGCGCAGCACCCATTGCAGCCACACGTCGTAGCGCGCAATCACGCGATCAAGGAAGCGCTGCACGCCGACCCCGAAGCGCCCGCCCTCCTCGGCCTGCGGCTTGAGCCAGCGCGCCGACATCATCGGCACCAGCGTGAGCGACACCACGGCGGAGATCAGGATGGTGATGGCCAGCGTGACCGCGAACTCGCGGAACAGCCGCCCCACCACGTCGCCCATGAACAAGAGCGGAATCAGCACCGCGATCAGCGACACCGTGAGCGAGATGATGGTGAAGCCGATCTGCGTGGCCCCCTTGAGCGCGGCCTTGAACGGCGGGTCGCCCTCCTCCAGGTAGCGCGCGATGTTCTCGATCATCACGATCGCATCGTCCACCACGAAGCCGGTGGCGATGGTCAGCGCCATCAGGCTCAGGTTGTTGAGGCTGTAGCCCAGCAGGTACATCAGCCCGCAGGTGCCCACGAGCGAGATCGGCACCGCCAGGCTGGCAATGACCGTGGCGCGCACGCTGTGCAGGAAGAAGAAGATCACCAGCACCACCATCACCACGGCCAGCC
>NZ_JBFTPJ010000181.1:0-7772 GCF_056398445.1 Variovorax sp. 01T439_2 | reverse complement strand
GTGCAGCTGCTGCGCAAGCGCGAGCGCGCGCAGAACACCACCATCACCACCATGCTCGGCAAGGACCACCTCGAAAGCTTTTTGCTGATGGAGTCGGGCCGCGCCGATGCCTTCGTGCTCGACGACAACCTGCTCGCGGGCATCATCGCGAACGCGAAGAATCCGTCGGCCTACCGCATCGTCGGCGATGCGCTGGGCTCCGAGCCCATCGCGCTGCTGTTCCGCAAGGACGATGCCACCTTCAAGGCCGCGGTGGACGACGCGCTGCGCCGCCTGATGAAGAGCGGCGAGCTCGAGAAGATCTACACCAAGTGGTTCGTCGCGCCGATTCCGCCGAAGAACACCAGCCTGAACCTGCCGATGAGCGCGGCGCTGAAACAGCTCATTGCCGAACCCAACGACAAGCCGCTGGAGGCCTACGCCAAGTGACATCCGCCGTTCTCGATTCCGCGCTTTCGGCTTCCGCATTCGAGCCCGCGCAGCGCGTGCGCGCCATCGGCGTGTCGGAGATCCTGCGCATCACCGACCATGCCAATGCGCTCAAGCGCGCCGGCCGGCCGGTGATCGTGCTGGGCGCGGGCGAGCCGGACTTCGACACGCCCGAGCCGATCCGCGCCGCCGCGGCCCGCGCCATGGAACGCGGCGACACGCGCTACACCGTGCTCGACGGCAGCCCGGCCATGAAGGCCGCGGTGCAGCTCAAGTTCAGGCGAGACAACGCGCTGGACTTCGCGCTCGATGAAATCAGCGTCGGCGCGGGCGCCAAGCAGGTGATCTTCAATGCGCTGATGGCCAGCCTGAACCCGGGCGACGAGGTGATCCTGCCCGCGCCGTACTGGACCTCCTACGCCGACATCGTGCAGATCTGCGGCGGCGTGCCGGTGAGCGTGCCCTGCGGCGAGGCCAATGGCTTCAGGCTGGATGCCGCGCAGCTCGAGGCGGCCATCACGCCGCGCACGCGCTGGCTCTTCCTGAACTCGCCGTCCAACCCCTGCGGCGCGGCCTACAGCGCGGCGCAGCTCGCGCCGCTGTGCGAGGTGCTGCTGCGGCATCCCAAGGTGTGGGTGCTGGCCGACGACATCTACGAGCACATCCTCTACGACAGCCACGCGTTCGCCACGCCCGCGGCCGTGGAGCCGCGGCTGCGCGAACGCACGCTGACGGTGAACGGCGTGTCCAAGGCCTATGCAATGACCGGCTGGCGCGTGGGCTACGGCGCCGGGCCGCGCGCGCTGATCGCGGCCATGGCGGTGGTGCAGAGCCAGTCGACCTCGTGCCCGTCGTCGGTGAGCCAGGCCGCCGCGATCGAGGCGCTCACGGGGCCGCAGCAGGTGGTGGCCGAGCGGTGCAATGACTTCCAGGCGCGGCGCGACTTTGTCGTGGCCGCCTTGAACCGCGCGCCGGGCCTGCATTGCCGCGTGCCCGAAGGCGCTTTCTATACTTTTGCCAGCTGCGCGGGCGTGCTCGGGCGGCGCACCCGCGGCGGCGCGCTGCTGCAGACCGACAGCGACTTCTGCAGCTACCTGCTGCAGGACTACGAAGTGGCGGTGGTGCCGGGCAGCGTGTTCGGGCTCGCGCCGTACTTCCGCATTTCGTACGCCACGTCGATGGCGCAGCTCGAGGAGGCGTGTGCACGCATTGCGGCGGCATGCGAAGCTCTCGAATGAACTCGCATTTCTCCCTCCCCTTCCGGGGGAGGGCAGGGGTGGGGGCAGGCGGCGTATCGATCGCCGGCGGCCTGGTCAGCGCCGCTTGCCCCCATCCCAACCTTCCCCCGGGAGGGGAAGGAGTAGATACCAAGACCTTCATTGCATTGGACACAGCATGACTTCTCCCCGCACCGGCGGCCAGATCCTGGTCGACCAGCTCATCACCCACGGCGTCAAGCAGCTCTTCTGCGTGCCCGGCGAAAGCTTCCTGGCCGTACTCGATGCACTGCACGATGCCGCCATCGACGTGACGGTGTGCCGCCAGGAAGGCGGCGCCACGATGATGGCCGAGGCGCAGGGCAAGCTCACGGGCCGGCCCGGCGTCTGCTTTGTCACGCGCGGTCCGGGCGCCACCAACGCGGCGGCCGGCGTGCACATCGCGCACCAGGATTCGACGCCGCTCCTGCTGTTCGTCGGCCAGGTCGCGCGCGAGGCGCTGGGCCGCGAAGCCTTCCAGGAGCTGGACTACGGCGCGGTGTTCGGCACCATGGCCAAGTGGGTGGTGCAGATCGACGACCCCGCCCGCGTGCCCGAGCTGGTCTCGCGCGCCTTCCACGTCGCCACCTCGGGCCGGCCCGGTCCGGTGGTGATCGCGCTGCCCGAGGACATGCTGACCGAAGCCGCCACCATGGCCGATGCGCAGCCCTATGCGGTGGTCGAAACGCATCCGGGCGCGGCGCAGATCGCCGAGCTGCAGCAGCGCCTGTCGCAGGCCGAGCGGCCGGTCGTCATCCTGGGCGGCAGCCGCTGGTCCGAGGCCGCCACGCAGCAGTTCGCGGCTTTTGCCGAGGCGTTCTCGCTGCCGGTGTACTGCTCATTCCGCCGCCAGATGCTGCTGTCGGCCGAGCACCCCTGCTACGCGGGCGACCTGGGCCTGGGCGCGAATCCGCGCATGCTCGAGCGCATCCGCAACGCCGATCTCGTGCTGCTGGTGGGCGGGCGTTTGTCGGAAGTGCCATCGCAGGGCTACGAGCTGCTMGCCATTCCGCAGCCGAAGCAGGCGCTGGTGCACGTGCATGCCGATGCCGACGAGCTCGGCAAGCTCTATCGTCCCGCGCAAGGTATCCACGCCACGCCGCAGGCTTTTGCCGAGGCGGTGTCCGCGCTGCGCCCGGCCGCGCCGCCCGCCTGGCAGGCCGGGACGAAGGCCGCGCGCGAGGACTTCCTGCGCTGGAGCGATCCGGCGCCCATCCGCATTCCGGGCCCGCTGCAGATGGGCGAGGTCATGCAGCACCTGCGCGAGGTGCTGCCTGCCGACACCATCTTCTGCAATGGCGCGGGCAATTTCGCGACCTGGGTGCACCGCTTCTGGCCGTTCCGCGCATTCGCGAGCCAGCTGGCGCCCACCAGCGGATCGATGGGCTACGGCCTGCCGGCCGGCGTGGGCGCCAAGCGGCTGTGGCCGCAGCGCGAGGTGGTGGTGTTCGCGGGCGACGGCGATTTCATGATGCACGGCCAGGAGTTCGCCACCGCGGTGCAGTACGGCCTGCCGATCCTCGTGGTGCTGCTCGACAACGCCATGTACGGCACCATCCGCATGCACCAGGAAAAGCACTACCCGGGCCGCGTGAGCGCCACGCAGCTGAAGAACCCCGACTTCCGCGGCTATGCCGAGGTGTTCGGCGGCCACGGCGAGCGCGTGGTCAGCACCGCGGAGTTCGGCCCCGCGCTGGCGCGGGCGCGGGCCAGCGGCAAGCCCGCGATCCTGCATTGCCTGCTCGATCCCGAAGCCATCACGCCGGCCAGCACGCTGCAGTCGATCCGCAAGGCCGCTCTCGCGGCGGGCTGAAGAAGAAATCAGCCCAGCCCGTCCGCATAGCGCGGCAGCGGGTTGGGCAGATGGCCGTCGGGCGCACGCGCCGCCAGCCGCGCGGCGCGCGCCAGCGGCTCCATCGCCTGCTCCAGCCGGGTGGCGAGCAGGTACAGGTCTTCGTCCTTGGTCTCGACCGCATGCGCGCGCGTCATGCGCACGATCTCCGTGGCGTACTCGGCATTGGTGGCCATCCATTCGGTGTCGGTCACGCGCCCGTGCTTTCGCCTGAGCGCCACGTGCAGGCGCGCGGCCAGCGCAATGCGTTCGCTTTCGGACATGGACATGACGGCCTCCATGAATGGATCAAGCGCTTGCGTGCACAAGTCATGCCATGCCGTTAACGGTCCGAAACACTTTGGTTTGCGAACCGGCCCCGAGAGGTAAGGCAAAGCGGGTAATTCCCAATGCACTGGGGCGGTGCACCGCCTAAAGTCTGCCCACTCGCGAACGGGCCCAGCTCGTACTGCCGAGGGTCCGAGGAGACAAATTCGGTCTACAACAAAAATTCTTCAAGGCTTCCGCTCGAGAAGCCGTGCTGAACTTCAAAAGGCGCCGCTGGTCGGCGTCTTTTTTTTGCCCGCCGCAGCCCTCCCGCCGGGGCATTTTCTGCCGGCCGAAGAGCGCTCTTGCGCCCGTCCTGCTTCTGGTTGAAGCTCCCTTTTTGATAGCGATCCGGGTGCGACAATCGCCGCCATGGAAATGCTGGTGGTCACGGGCGCCTCGCTGCTCGCGGGTTTTGTCGATTCGATCGTGGGCGGCGGGGGACTGATCCTCGTGCCGGCGCTCTTTGCCGTCTTTCCGGGCGCGCCGCCGGCCACCTTGCTGGGCACCAACAAGAGCGCGTCCATTTGGGGCACGGCGGCCGCGGCCGCCCAGTTCAGCCAGCGCGTCCAGATGCGCTGGGGCGCCCTGTGGCCGGCCGCGCTGCTCGGTTTCGCGGGCTCGATGCTGGGTGCCTGGGGCGTCACGGTGTTCCCGGGCGACTTCCTGCGCCGCGCGCTGCCCGTCGTACTGCTGGGCGTGCTGCTCTACACCATCGCGCGCAAGGACCTGGGCCGCAACCATGTGCCGCGCTTCAGCGGCCGGGCCGAAACCCTGGCGGCCTGCGCCATCGGGCTGTCGATCGGGTTCTACGACGGCTTCTTCGGCCCCGGCGCGGGCAGCTTCCTGGTCTTTTTGTTCGTGCGCTGGATGGGCTACGACTTCCTGAACGCCTCGGCCTCGGCCAAGATCATCAACACGCTCACCAATGCCGCGGCCCTGCTGCTGCTCGCGCTCAAGGGGCACGTCTGGTGGCACTATGGGCTGGTGATGGCGGTGGCCAACGTGGCCGGCAGCCTGCTGGGCACGCGTGTTGCGCTGAAGCACGGGGCCGGTTTCGTGCGGGGGGTGTTCATCGTCGTGGTGAGCGCGCTGATCCTGAAGACCGCCTATGACGCATTCCTGAAATAGCCCAACCCGAAAGTCCTCCTGCATGCCGCCGCCAGAGCCTGTCGAACCTCCCGCACCCATCGGCTTCTGGCAGGCCTTCGCCTACTGGCTCAAGCTCGGCTTCATCAGCTTCGGCGGGCCGGCCGGGCAGATCGCGCTGATGCACCAGGAACTGGTCGAGCGCCGGCGCTGGATCTCGGAGAAGCGCTTCCTGCATGCGCTGAACTACTGCATGCTGCTGCCCGGCCCCGAAGCCCAGCAGCTGGCCACCTACATCGGCTGGCTCATGCACCGCACCTGGGGCGGCATTGCGGCGGGCGTGCTCTTCGTGCTGCCCTCGCTCTTCATCCTGGTGGGCCTGTCGTGGGCCTACATGGCCTATGGCCAGGTGCCGGCCGTGGCGGGCCTGCTCTACGGCGTGAAGCCCGCGGTGACGGCCATCGTGCTGTTCGCGGCCTGGCGCATCGGCTCGCGGGTGCTCAAGAACGCATGGCTCTGGGCGATTGCCGTGGCGGCCTTCGTGGCGATCTTCGCGCTGCGCCTGCCGTTTCCGCTGATCGTGCTGGCCGCCGGGGCGATCGGCTACTTCGGCAGCCGGTTCGCGCCGGCGTACTTTGCGGCGGGCGGCGGCCACGGCGGCGCCGCGTCATCGGCCGGGCCGGCGCTGATCGACGACCACACGCCGACGCCGCAGCACGCGCTTTTCGGCTGGGGCCGTTTCGCGCGCGTGCTGGCGGTGTTTTTCCTGCTGTGGCTCGGCGCCCTTGGCGCACTCACGGCGCTGTACGGCTGGCACGGCGCGCTCACGCAGATGGCGTGGTTCTTCACCAAGGCGGCGCTTCTGACCTTCGGCGGCGCCTACGCGGTGCTGCCTTATGTGTTCCAGGGCGCGGTCGACCATTACCAGTGGCTCAGCGCCACGCAGATGATCGACGGACTGGCGCTCGGCGAAACCACGCCCGGTCCGCTGATCATGGTGGTGTCGTTCGTCGGCTTCGTGGGCGGCTGGGGGCAGGCCCTGTTCGGTCCAGAGGCGCYGTTCGCGGCGGGCGCTGCGGCGGCGGCGGTGGTGACCTTCTTCACCTTCCTGCCGTCGTTCCTGTTCATCCTGCTGGGCGGCCCGTTCATCGAATCGACCCACGGCAACCTGAAGTTCACCGCGCCGCTCACCGCCATCACCGCGGCCGTGGTCGGCGTGATCGTCAACCTGGCGGTCTTCTTCGCCTACCACGTGCTCTGGCCCGCAGGCCTGTCCGGACCCTTCGAGATCGCTTCCGCCGTGATCGGCGTCCTCGCGGCCCTCGCGCTCTTCCGCTTCAAGGCCGGTGTGATCCCGGTGGTGCTTGCTTCCGCACTGACCGGGATGGCCTGGCAACTACTGCACTAGGCTCGCCCCGGGGTCATTCCTCGACGAAGGCTTCTTCGCGCTTGGCCTTGATCGACGGCAGCAGCACGATGCCCAGCAGCAGCGCCGCGGCCACCAGCAGGCCGGCCGACAGCGGCCGCGTGACGAACACGCTCCAGGCACCGCGCGACAGCAGCAGCGCGCGCCGCAGGTTCTCTTCCATCATCGGCCCGAGGATGAAGCCCAGCAACAGCGGGGCCGGCTCGGTGCGCAGCTTCAGGAACAGGTAGCCGATGAAGCCGAAGATCGCGACCATCCACACGTCGAAGGTGTTGTTGTTGGTCGAGTACACGCCAATCGCGCAGAACAGCACGATCGCCGGGAACAGGAACTTGTAGGGCACCGTCAGCAGCTTGATCCACATGCCGATCAGCGGCAGGTTCAGCACGATCAGCATCGCGTTGCCGATCCACATCGAGGCGATCAGGCCCCAGAACAGCTCGGGGTTGCTGGTCATCACCTGCGGGCCGGGCTGGATGTTGTGGATCGTCATTGCGCCCACCATCAGCGCCATCACCGCGTTGGGCGGAATGCCCAGCGTGAGCAGCGGAATGAAGGAGGTCTGCGCGCCGGCGTTGTTGGCCGACTCGGGCGAGGCCACGCCGCGGATGTTGCCCTTGCCGAAGGCGATCTCGCCGGGTCGCATCTTGATCTTCTTCTCGAGCGCGTAGGCCGCAAAGGCCGCCAGCAGCGCGCCGCCGCCCGGCAGGATGCCGAGCGCCGAACCCAGTGCCGTGCCGCGCAGCACCGCGGGCGTCATGCGCTTGAAGTCTTCCTTGGTGGGCCACAGGCCCTTGACCTTGTGCGTGAACACCTCGCGCTCGTCGTCGGGCTGCGAGAGGTTGCCGATGATTTCGCCGTAGCCGAACACGCCCATGGCAATCACCACGAAGCCGATGCCGTCGGTGAGCTCAGGAATGTCGAAGCTGAAGCGCGCCACGCCCGAATTCACGTCGGTGCCCACGATGCCGAGCAGGAGGCCCAGCACGATCATCGCCACCGCCTTGAGCAGCGAGCCCGAGGCCAGCACCACCGCGCCGATCAGGCCCAGCGTCATCAGCGAGAAGTACTCGGCCGGACCGAACTTGAAGGCCAGCTCGGTCAGCGGCGGCGCGAAGGCCGCCAGGATCAGCGTGCCGACGCAGCCCGCGAAGAACGAGCCCAGGCCCGCCGCGGCCAGCGCGGGGCCTGCGCGGCCCTGCCTTGCCATCTGGTAGCCGTCGATGCAGGTGACCACCGAGGACGACTCCCCGGGCAGGTTCACCAGGATGGCGGTGGTCGAGCCGCCGTACTGCGCGCCGTAGTAGATGCCGGCCAGCATGATCAGCGCCGACACGGGCGGCAGCGCGTAGGTGGCGGGCAGCAGCATCGCGATGGTCGCGACCGGGCCGATGCCCGGCAGCACGCCGATCAG
>NZ_JBFTPJ010000180.1:0-8501 GCF_056398445.1 Variovorax sp. 01T439_2 | reverse complement strand
CGTTATGGTCGCCCCAAGAAGTTCCTCGTCTGGAGGTTGTCCGATGGTCAAGCGTGCGGGTGTCGATGTAGTGGCTGCTGCGGTACGCGGGCAGGCATTGCCGTCGCCTGGGCTCAAGGGTGCGCCGGTGCTCGAACTCATGTGCTCGCACTTCGTGCTCACGCTGGCCGCCAAGCAGGGGCCGCGCTTCAACGTGCGCCGCGACATCAACGGCCTGCTCTCGCTCACCGGCCGCCACCTGGTGTGGCCGGCCGCGGTGCTGCAGCGGCTGCGCGAATTCCTGGGCCGGCGCTGCGCCGGCAACGAGGCCTGGAAGGGCGTCGAGAATTTCGACGGCCGCACGCTGCTCGAGCGCCATGGCGTGTGGCGCGGACCTTACGAGGAAGGCACGCTGTTCTTCTACCTCGACGAATACGCCAAGGACTACCCCAAGGACCTGCTCTCGGTGCTGGCCGTCACGCGCGACTGGCTCACGCATGCGCTGCGCAAGCAGTCGACGTTGGTCGAGAAGAACATCGACGCGCTCGCGGGCCTCCTGCAGCTCAACAAGGCCGAGCGCGCGCTGCTGCTCTACGGCACGCTCGCGCGCTACCAGCGCGACCTGCGCTCGCTGCTGGTCGAGTTCAAGGTCAACAACGCGCCCGAGGCCTATGCCGCCATTGCCGACATCGCGGGCGTCAACGCCACCGAGGTGGGCGAGGCCCTGCGTGCTGATGCGCGAGTACCGCGACCACAACGAACTGATGGCCGTGTTCACGCGGCCCTCGGCCAAGAGCGCGCTCACCACGCACGACTTCTCTTTCGTCGAGGAAGACGCGCAGATGCTCGTCACGCTGCTGCGCGCCGCGGTGGCGCGCAAGGAGCCCGGCGTCAACGTGCTGCTCTACGGGCCGCCCGGCACCGGCAAGACCGAGCTCGCCAAGGTGGTGGCGCAGGCGGCGGGCCTGGAGCTGTTCGAGGTCGAATATGCCGACCGCGACGGCAACTCGCTGAGCGGCCGCGACCGCTACCGCTCGCTGCAGATCGCGCAGGTGTTCCTCAAGGGCAGCGCGCAGGCCGCGCTGCTGTTCGACGAGGTCGAGGACGTGTTCCCGCCCATCAGCACCGAGGCCGCGCAGTTCATGGCGCGCGCCGAGCAGATTCCGGCGCCCACCAGCGGCAGCGTGAGCGGCAAGGCCTGGGTCAACCAGATCCTCGAGGCCAACCCCGTGCCCACGCTGTGGGTCACCAACCGCATCGAGCAGATCGACCCGGCGTTCCGGCGCCGCTTCGCCTACCACCTGGAACTCAAGTCGCCGCCGCCCGGTGCGCGCGAGCAGCTCGTGAAGAAGACGCTCGAAGGCATCGTCGTGTCCGAGGCCTTCACCGCCAAGCTGGCCGAGCGCAAGGGCCTCACGCCCGCGCAGATCCGCACCGCGGTGCGCTTTGYGGGGCTCGCGCAGACGGAGGACGGCGCCTCGATGGAAGCGCTGATCGAGCGCCAGCTCAAGAACGCCGACCTCGCGCTCGGCACGCTCGACACCGGCCCGGGCGAGCGGCGCAGCGTCACCACCTACGACCTCGACATGCTCAACGTCGAGACCCGCTTCGAGATCCCGCGCATCGTGGCGGCCATCAAGGCGCGCGGCCACGGCACGCTGTGCTTCTACGGCGCACCCGGCACCGGCAAGACCGCGCTGGCCGAGCACATCGCCAAGGCCATCGGCCGGCCGCTGATCATCAAGCAGGCCAGCGACCTCATGAGCAAGTACGTCGGCGAGACCGAGCAGAACATGGCCGCCATGTTCAAGGAAGCCGAGGCCGAGAAGGCCGTGCTGCTGCTCGACGAGGCCGACAGCTTCCTGCAGGACCGGCGCGGCGCGCAGCGCACCTACGAAGTGACCGAGGTCAACGAGATGCTGCAGGGCATGGAGCGCTTCAACGGCGTCTTCATTTGCACCACCAACCTGCTCGACCGGCTCGACCAGGCGGCGCTTCGGCGCTTCACCTTCAAGATCAAGTTCATGCCGCTCACCGCGCCGCAGCGCGAGCGCATGTTCGTGACCGAGGCACTGGCGGGCGACGCCGCGCTGCTCACCGCAGGCATCAAGGCGCGGCTGGCGCAATTGCAGCAGCTGTGCCCGGGGGATTTCGCGGCCGTGAAGCGGCAGACGGATATTCTTGCGGTCGAGTTCTCGGCCGCCGAATTCCTGGACCAGCTCGAGGCCGAGCACCGCATCAAGCCCGAGGTGCGCGAATCGCGCGGCATCGGCTTCATGCAATAGCGCACAGCAGGCAAGACCGCGGGAGCGCGGCGGCAGACAAGAAAGAAGAACCGTCCGCCGCGGCGGGCACGAGGAGGATCTCGATGAGCTTGGGCAATGGACATGCGCGGGCGAGGCCGCGCTTCACCGCATCGGCTGCGGCCGCATTCGCGTTGGCCGGCATCGTTTGCGCGCTGGCGGGCTGTGGCGGCGGAGGAGGAGGTGGTGGTGGAGGTGGCGGATTTCCGATCGTCGCGCCGCCCGGCACCACGCCGCCTCCTGCCAGCGGCGGCGACGACGACGCCATCGTCGCCTCGTCCACCGTGGCCGGCCTGTGCGCCGCGCCGCGCCCCGGCACCAACCCCGAGACGGGAATCGCCTACCCCGACAAGCCCGGCACGCTGACCGACGAGAAGCGCTGGGTGCGCGGCTGGATCGACGAAACCTACCTCTGGTACGGCGAGGTGCCCACCACCCTCAAGGCCGCCGACTACGCCACGCCGGTGGCGTACTTCAGCGTGCTCAAGACCCCGTTGCTCACGGCCTCGGGCCGCGCGAAGGACCGCTTCCACTACGTGTACGACACCGAGCGCTACCGGCAGCTCTCGGAGAACGGCGTGGCGCCGGGCTACGGCATGGAGTTCGCGTTCGTGCGCAACTCGCGCCCGCGCGACCTGCGCATCGCGTTCACCGAGCCCGGCTCGCCAGCGGCCACGGCAGGCATCGCGCGCGGCGCCAAGGTGCTCGAGGTCGACGGCGTCGACGTGGTCAACGGCACCAACACCGCCGTGATCAACCGCGGCATCGCGCCCACGGCCATCGGCGAATCGCACAGCTTCAAGCTGCAGGAAGGCAGTGCGACGCGCACCGTCACGCTGGCCGCGGCGAGCATCACGCGCACGCCGGTGCAGAACGTCAAGAGCATCGACACCGGCAGCGGCCGCGTCGGCTACCTGCTCTTCAACGACCACATCACGACCTCCGAGTCGCAGCTCATCAGCGCCTTCAACCAGTTCAGGCAGGACGGCGTGCAGGACCTCGTGCTCGACATGCGCTACAACGGCGGCGGCCAGCTCAACATCGCGAATCGCCTCGCCTCCATGGTGTCTTCGTCGGCCACCACCTCGGGCAAGGTCTTCGAGCGCCTGTCCTTCAACGACAAGAACCCGTTCCACCTGACGCCGGCACAGACCATCTATCCGTTCTACGGCACCAGCCGCACGGGCGCGACGCTGCCAAGGCTGGGCCTCTCGCAGGTCACGGTGCTGGTCGGCCCCGACACCTGCTCGGCGAGCGAATCGGTGGTCAATGGCCTGCGCGGCATCGACGTCAAGGTCAACCTCGTGGGCGGCGCCACCTGCGGCAAGCCCTACGGCTTCTCTCCGCAGGACAACTGCGGCACCAGCTATTTCGCGATCCAGTTCCAGGGCGTCAACGCCAAGAACTTCGGCGACTACGGCGATGGCTTCGCGCCCGACTGCACCGTGGCCGACGATTTCGACCACGCGCTCGGCGACCCGGCCGAGGCGCGGCTGGCGGCTGCCCTGGCCATGCGCAGCGGCGGCGCCTGCCCCGTTTCGGCCAAGACCGGAGCGGGGCTCGAGAAATCCGGGACGGCCGGCGAACAGCCCTACCTGCTCGACCGTACGCCGCTGCGCGAAATGCGCCTGCTCGAAGCCGCGCCGTCGCCGGGCTGAACCGCTTCGTCGCCGGCCTCGGTTACCCCTTGAAACCTTGCGCTTTGCCACACCCGTGGCATGCGCTTTAGAGTTCGAGCAAACGTTTGCGCAAACGTTTGGCATTTAGTTCTACATGGCAAAAGCACTCGAAAAGGAGCCGGGATGACGATTCGGATTCAGCGACGCAGGTGGATGGCGGCGGCCTTGCTCGCCACGGCGCTCTCGGCCTGCGGGGGCGGCGGCAACGGCAACAGCGGCATCGGGCTTGCACCGGGCTTCGGCGCGGCGCCGCCGCCGGCGCAGAAGATCATCATCGACAGCGACTACAACACCATGAGCGACGACGGCCAGCTCGGCGTCATGGCCGTGCAGCTGCAGGCCCAGGGCAAGGTGCAGGTCATGGGCATCAGCGTGGTGTCGGGCAACCAGTGGCTCAAGCAGGGCGTGGCCGACGCGCTGAAGTCGGTCGAGCGGCTCGGCGTGGGCGACCGCATCGGCATCTATGCGGGCGCGAACTACGCCTTCAACCACGACTACGCGACCATCGAGGCCGAGATGGCGGCCGGCTCCGGCGGCGACGGCTACCTGGGTGCCTGGAGTTCGCCCGAGCCCAAGACCGACGCCGACCTGAAGCCCTCGCCCGACGGCTTTGCCACCCACACGGTGCTCCAGCCCCGGAGCGCGGTCGACTTCATCGTCGACACCGTGAAGGCCAACCCCAACGAGATCACCATCCTGGCCATTGGCCCGCTCACCAACATCGCGCTCGCGGTCAAGCAGAACCCCGAGATCGTGCCGCTGATCAAGAAGATCATCTACATGGGCGGCGCGGTCGACATGCCGGGCAACACCACCAAGTTCGCCGAGTTCAACTGGTGGTTCGACCCCGAGGCCGCGCAGTTCGTGGTGCGGCTGCCGATTCCGCAGGTGGTGGTGCCGCTGGACGTGACCGACACCGTGTTCCTGACCAAGCCGATCTACGACCGCATCGCGCACCCGGCCACGCCCACCGCCGTGACCGAGGTGTTCCGCCAGCTCAACGGCTACGGCTTCAGCGGCACTAACGGCTTCGAGAACAACCCGGCCTACACCCAGAACATCTGGGACACGCTCACGCTCGCCTACCTCATCGATCCGGCCTATGCCACCGAAACCGTCGAGCGCTACGTCGACGTGGTCGCCAAGCCCGGCGCCGCCGACAACGGCCGCTCCATCGGCTACGCCTCGCAGCCCGCGGGGCCGGCGCTGCAGAAGATGACGGTGGTGAAGAAGTTCGACAACGCGCGCTTCTTCGAGCTGTACGTCGACCTGCTCACGCGGCCCGTGCCGATCGCGCTGCGGCCCTGAAGCTCAACTAGAACGCGCTGCAGACGCGCAGCACCTCGGCGCCGTAGGCCTCGAGCTTCTTGGTGCCGATGCCGCTGATGCCCTGCAGGTCCTCGAGCGTCGCGGGCGCGCGCTCGGCAATGGCCGCCAGCGTGGCGTCGTGGAAGATCACGTAGGCCGGCAGGTTGTGCTCGCGCGCCACTTCCGCGCGCCAGGCCTTGAGCGCCTCGAAGCGCTTCTGACCGTCGGCATCGAGTGCCGCGGCCGCCGGAGACGGGGCGCCGCGCGCCGCCTTTGCGCGCCGGGGCTTGCCGCTGCCGCGCGCGGCCGGCGACGAAACCGACTCGCGCAGCGTCACGTTCGCTTCGCCCTTGAGCACCGCGCGCGAGCCTTCCGTGAGCTTCAGCGTGTTGAAGGCTTCCGCATCGACCGCCAGCGCACCCGTGGCGATGAGCTGGCGCAGCACGCCGCGCAGCTGCACTTCGCTGAACTCCGCGCCAATGCCGAAGGTGCTGATGCGCTCGTGCCCGAACTGCTTGACCTTCTCGGTCTCCTTGCCGCGCAGGATGTCCATGATGTGGCCCGCGCCAAAGCTGATGCCGCTCAGCTGCTGCACGCGGTAGATGGTGGAGAGCAGCTTGCGCGCGGCATCGGTGCCGTCCCACACCTGCGGTGGGTTCAAACAGTTGTCGCAGTTGCCGCAGGGCGTGCTCTTCTCGCCGAAGTAGCCCAAGAGGCGCACGCGCCGGCAGTCGCTCGCCTCGGCCAGCGAGAGCAGCGCGTCGAGCTTGCCGCGCATCACCTGCTTGAACTCTTCGCCCGCGGGGCTCTCGTCGATCATGCGGCGCTGGTTCACCACGTCCTGCAGGCCGTAGGCCATCCATGCATCGGCCGGTGCGCCGTCGCGGCCCGCGCGGCCGGTTTCCTGGTAGTAGCCCTCGATGTTCTTGGGCATGTCGAGGTGGCCGACAAAGCGCACGTCGGGCTTGTCGATGCCCATGCCGAAGGCAATGGTCGCGACCATCACCACGCCCTCTTCGCGCAGGAACCGGTCCTGGTGCTTCTGGCGCACTGCTGCGTCCAGGCCCGCGTGGTAGGGCAGCGCGTTGATGCCCGCGCCCTTCAGCATCACGGCCACGTCTTCCACGCGCTTGCGCGACTGGCAATAGACCACGCCCGCATCGCCTTCGTGCTCGCGCTCGATGAAGCGCAGCAGCTGCGTGGTCGCGTCCTTCTTCTCGACGATGGTGTAGCGGATGTTCGGCCGGTCGAAGCTCGAGACGAACTGGCGCGCTTCCTCCAACTGCAGCCGCTCGACGATGTCGGCGCGCGTGAGCGCATCGGCCGTGGCGGTGAGCGCGATGCGCGGCACGCCCGGGTAGCGTTCGTGCAGCACCGTGAGCGCGCGGTATTCGGGGCGGAAATCGTGGCCCCACTGGCTCACGCAATGCGCCTCGTCGATCGCGAACAGCGAGAGCTTGCCGCGCTCCTTCAGCGAATCGAGCTGCGAGAGAAAGCGCGGCGTGTTCACGCGCTCGGGCGCCGCATACAGCAGCGTGATCTCGCCGCGCAGCATGCGGCGCTCGACGTCCTGCGTCTGCTCCCAGTCGAGCGTCGAATTCAGGAAGGCCGCGTTCACCCCGGCCTCGTGCAGCGCGCCGACCTGGTCGTGCATCAGCGCGATCAGCGGCGACACCACCACCGAGACGCCGCGCCCCGCGCGCTGCCGCGCAATGGCCGGGATCTGGTAGCACAGCGACTTGCCGCCGCCCGTGGGCATCAGCACCAGCGCGTCGCCGCCGGCCACCACATGCTCGACGATGTCCTGCTGCGGCCCGCGGAACTGCGAATAGCCGAAGACTTCGTGAAGGATGTCGGCGGGTGCGCTGCTGCTGCCGGGGGCGTCGAGGGGGAGGGGAGCGAGCGAGGACACGGGCAGCGGATGCGAAGGGTGGGGTGGGCGAAAAGGGGGAAACGCCGATTGTCCCCCAGCGGCACCGGCAGGACTGTGGCACGAGGTTTGCAATGGTGAAGCCCGCCTTGCCGCCTTCCTGTATAGACAGCAATCTGGTGCATTTTGCTGAAGGAATGCACCGAAACGGTCCTTTCGGGTTATCCTGTATATACAAGCTGGGGCGCTTGGCAACAATGCGAGGTGCGCGCAGCCCGTGGTCGGGAGCGTATCGCCAAGCTTTTTCCTAGAAAACAGACCCAGGAGTACCCATGGTCGTCAAGACGGTAGTTGTGAAAGTCGCGTCGCTGCTGGCAGCAGGCGCGTGTGCAGCAGGCATGGCCCAGACGGCCGCCGCGCAGGAAACCAGGATTGCGCTCGGCATGTCGGGCTGGACCGGCTTTGCGCCGCTCTCGCTGGCCGACAAGGCCGGCATCTTCAAGAAGCACGGCCTGGACGTCGAGCTCAAGATGATTCCGCAGAAGGACCGGCACCTCGCGCTGGCCTCCGGCGCCATCCAGTGCGCCGCCACCACGGTGGAAACGCACGTGGCCTGGAACGCCAACGGCGTGCCCATCGTGCAGATCTTCCAGATGGACAAGTCCTACGGCGCCGACGGCCTCGCGGTGCGCAACGACGTGAAGGGCTTTGCCGACCTCAAGGGCAAGACCATCGGCGTGAGCGCGCCGGGCACCGCGCCTTACTTCGGCCTGGCCTGGATGCTCAACAAGAACGGCATGACGCTGAAGGACGTGAAGCTGGTCTCGCTCGAGCCGCAGCCCGCGGCCCAGGCCTTCGTGGCCGGCCAGAACGACGCGGCCATGACCTACGAGCCGTATCTTTCGACCGTGCGCGCCAACCCCACCGCCGGCAAGATCCTGGCCACCACGCTCGACTACCCGATGGTGATGGACACCGTGGGCTGCGCGCCCACCTGGCTCAAGGCCAACGCCAAGGCGGCGCAGGCGCTCGCGCAGTCGTACTTCGAGGCGCTCGACATGATCAAGGCCGACCCGGCCAAGGCCAACGAGCTCATGGGTTCGGCCGTCAAGCAGACCGGCGAGCAGTTCGCCAAGTCGTCGGCCTACCTGCGCTGGCAGGACAAGGCCGCCAACCAGAAATTCTTCGCGGGCGAGCTCACCAGCTTCATGAAGGAAGCCGCGCCCATCCTGCTGGAGGCCGGCGTGATCCGCAAGGCGCCGGAAGACTACACGGCCATGTTCGATGCAAGCTTCGTCAAGTAAGGCCCTGCCGCAGGTGGCGCCGCGCGCGGCGGCGCCTGCATCGGCCGCAACCTCCCAG
>NZ_JBFTPJ010000179.1:0-7810 GCF_056398445.1 Variovorax sp. 01T439_2 | reverse complement strand
GCTCGGCGACGAGCTCGACGGCCCGCGCGGACGCATCTACCTGATCAAGCAGGTGCTCGAAGGCAAGGCCCCCACGCGCAGCACGCAGCTGCACCTGGACCGCTGCCTGACCTGCCGCAACTGCGAGAGCACCTGCCCGAGCGGCGTGCAGTACGGCCACCTCGTCGACATCGGCCGCAAGATCGTCGACGAGAAGGTGCCGCGCCCCGCCATGGAATCGGCCACGCGCTGGCTGCTGAAGGAGGGGCTGCCTTCGCCGCTGTTCGGGCCCGCGATGAAGCTCGGCCAGTCGGTGCGCGGCCTGCTGCCCGATGCGCTCAAGGCCAAGGTGCCGGCCAGGCAGGAGGCCGGCGCCTGGCCCACCGCCACGCATGCGCGCAAGGTGCTGATGCTCGCGGGCTGCGTGCAGCCCTCAATGATGCCCAACATCAACAGCGCCACCGCGCGCGTGCTCGATGCGGCCGGCATCCAGGCCGTGGTCGCGCCCGAGGCCGGCTGCTGCGGCGCCGTCAGGTTCCACCTCAACGACCAGGAAGGCGGCAAGGCCCAGATGCGCGCCAACATCGACGCCTGGTGGCCGATGGTCGAGCGCAACGAGGTCGAAGCCATCGTCATGAACGCCTCGGGCTGCGGCGTCACGGTGCGCGAGTACGGCCATATCCTGCAGCACGACCCGGCCTACGCCGCCAAGGCCGCGCGCATCAGCGAGCTGACGCGCGATCTGAGCGAGCTGCTGCCCGACCTGGTGCCGGCCCTGAAGGCGCGCGTGCATGCGCCGCAGGGCGTGGTCGCCTACCACCCGCCCTGCACGCTGCAGCACGRCCAGAAGCTGCGCGGCGGCGTCGAAACGCATCTGCGCGCACTCGGCTTCGACGTGCGCGTGGCCATGAACGAATCGCACCTGTGCTGCGGCTCGGCCGGCACCTACTCGGTGCTGCAGCCGGAGCTGGCCTACCCGCTGCGCGACCGCAAGCTCGGGCACCTGGCGCAGCTGCAGCCGAGCGTCATCGCCTCGGCCAACATCGGCTGCATCACGCACCTGCAAAGCGGCAGCCAGCAGACGCCCGTGCGGCACTGGGTGGAGCTGCTGGACGCGGCGCTGGCAGCGGCCTGATCGCACACCGAAGAGCGCCCTGGTCCGACTCGCGCGCCGGGCTTTTGCGCCGCATCATGGCGGCACCGTTTTTCCTAGGAGCAAGCCTCATGTCTTCTGTTCAAGCAGCTTCCACCGTTCCGAAGAAGCACTTGCGGCGCGCGCTGCTGGCGCTGGCATGCATGGCCGGCGCCGTTGCTGGCGCGCAGGCCCAGTCGGCCATGCCGCAATGGAAGGGCGAGGGCGCGGTGCGCTATGTCTGCGGCGGCATCGGCTCGGACGAATCGACCGCCATGCGCGCCGCCATGAAGGACCATCCGCTGGCCCTGCTTTTCGCGCGCTCCGACGGCGCCTACCTGGCGGATGTGCAGGTCGACATCAGGGGCGCCGACGGCGCGCCCTCGCTGGCCTTGCGCGCGAGCGGGCCGGTCTGCCTGGTCGACCTGCCCGCGGGCCGCTACACCATCGACGCCGCCATGGCCGGCAGTGCCAAGAGCCAGGCGGTGACAGTGGGCAGCGGCTCGAAGACTGTCGATTTCAGGTTCTGAGCGGGCCTCGATTCAGCCCGCCGCCAGCGCCGCCTCGATCTCGCGCGCGATTGACGCGGGCGTGTCCAGCGGCGCGTAGCGCTTGCGCACCCGCCCGTCGCGGCCGACCAGGAACTTGGTGAAGTTCCACTTGATGGCCGTGCTGCCCAGGAGGCCCGGCTTTTCCTTGGTGAGCCACTGGTAGAGCGGCGCGGCGTTGCCGCCGTTGACGTCGATCTTTTCCATCATCGGAAAACTCACGCCGTAGTTGGTGGTGCAGAAGGCGCCGATTTCCTCGTTGGTGCCTGGGTCCTGCGAGCCGAACTGGTTCGACGGAAAGCCCAGCACCACCAGCCCCTGGCTCGCGTACTTCTCGTGCAGCTGCTCGAGCCCGGCGAACTGCGGCGTGAAGCCGCACTGGCTGGCCGTGTTGACGATCAGCAGCACCTTGCCGCGGAAGTCCGAGAGCTTCACCTTCTTGCCGTCGATCCGGTTGGCTTCGAAGTCGTAGATGCTGGTGGTCATGGCGCTGCCTCGGTCAGGTGGGGGATGAAAGCCGATCATCGCCCTGCACCGGCGTTCGCGCAAACGCCGACCACACGGCCGCCAGCACGATCAGCGCGCCGCCCGCCAGGATGCGCGGATCCATCTGGGCCGCGCCCAGCGCCACGGAAGAGACGCTGGCAAAAAGCACTTCCGACAGCATGATCACGGCCGTGGCGCTGGCCGCCAGCCGGGCCGCGCCGTACTGCAGGCAGATGTTGGCCAGCACGAAGCCGGTGCCCAGCAAGGCCGCCCATCCGATCCAGCCCGGCTCCGCGGCAAGCGGCGAGCCGAAGGCGCCGAGCAGCGTGCCGGCCGCCGCGGCAATCCCCGCCACCGCCGCGCATCCGCAGAACATGGCCAGCGCGCGCGATTCGCCGGGCGCATCGCGCAGGTGGCGCAGCACGATGTTGGTCACGGCAAAGCTGAAGCCGGCCGCCAGGCCCAGCCAGTCGGGCAGGCTCGACGGCACCGGCCACTCGACGCCGGGTGTCTTGAGCACCACGGCCACGCCGGTCAGCGCCAGCGCCACGCGCGCGAGCGCGCCGCCGGTGGGCCGCTCGCCCAGCACGGCCCAGCCCAGCAGCACGCTCCACAGCGGCATCAGGTAGAACAGCAGCACCACCCGGACCACGTCGCCCTGCGTCACCGCCCAGTTGAAGCCCAGGTTGGTGAAGCCCGCTGCCAGGCCCAGCAGCACCAGCATCGGATATGCCGCGAAGCCGCGCCAGGCGTGCCGGCGAAAGAAGCCCATCGCCAGCGAGATCGCCACGTAGATGATGCAGGTGGTCCAGACGGGATGCAGCCCGTGGCTTTCGATGTGCCGAAAGGGGAACCACGAAACGCCCCACACAAAAGCGTTGAAGATCAGTGCGAGAGCTGGCATGAGGGCAGGATTTTTTTTCGTGGAACACCGTGGATCCGGCTTCGCCGGGCCACCGGTGTTGCCCCCGGCGAGGGGGTGGGCGAAGCGACACGAAGTGCGCGCAGCCTGGGGGAGGTCAATGATGTTTATCGCTGCGGGCGATGGCGAGCAGGTGCTCGACTTCTTCGGGGTACTTGCGCAGGTTGTGATGATGCCAGCGCTGGATCAGCCACATGCAGCCCGCCACCACGCCGCCGAAGGCGCCGATGGCCGCAAAGGCCGACAGGCCCAGGCCGGTGCAGGCGCTGTAGAAGCCGCCGAGCAGCAGGATGCAGGCCTGCTCGTTGAAGTTCTGCACGGCAATCGAGCGGCCCGCGCCCATGAGGTTGTGGCCGCGGTGCTGCAGCAGCGCGTTCATCGGCACCACCAGGAAGCCGCCCAGCCCGCCCAGCAGGATCAGAAAGGGCACCGCGATCCAGACGTTGCCGATCAGGTTCATGCTGATGACCAGCAGCCCCATGGCAATGCCCATGGGAATCACGCGTGTGGCCATGTCCAGCCGCATGCGCATCGACGCCACGATGGCGCCCACCGCCATGCCGATGGTGACCACGCCGGTGAGCGCCGTGGCCTGCGTGGTGTTGTAGTCGAGCGCGAGCGCGGCCCAGGCCAGCACGATGTACTTGAGGTTGGCGCCCGCGCCCCAGAACAGCGTGGTGGTGGCCAGCGAGATCTGGCCCAGCTTGTCGCGCCACAGGCGTGCGTTGCAGTGCCAGAAGTCAGGCAGCAGCGAGAACATGTTGCGCGCCAGGCCGTGCGCCGGATTGGCGCGCAGCGGCCGCATCTCGACGCCGGTGTGCGGAATGCGCGTGTTGAACCAGGCCGCCAGCATGTAGACGAAGATCAGCACCGAGATGGCCGCCTCGGCCGGCGAATCGACCCCCGTGTCGATCAGCGGCATGTCGAAGGACAGCAGCCGGCTGGAAACCGCATGCCCCACCAGCGAGCCGCCGAGCACGATGCCCAGCAGGATCGAGGCGATGGTGAGCCCTTCGATCCAGCCGTTGGCCTTGACCAGCTGCGAAGCGGGCAGGAGCTCGGTCAGGATGCCGTACTTGGCCGGCGAATAGGCCGCGGCGCCCAGCCCCACGATCGAATACGACAGCAGCGGATGCGAGCCGAACAGCATCATCAGGCAGCCGACCACCTTGATCGCGTTGCTGATGAACATCACCCGCCCCTTGGGCAAGGCGTCGGCAAAGGCGCCCACCAGCGGCGCCAGCACCACGTAGAAGACGGCAAAGATCGGCACCAGCGCCGCGCGCTGCCATTCGGCCGCTCCCGTGCTTCGCATGAGCTCGACCGCCACGACAAAGATCGCGTTGTCGGCCAGCGACGAAAAGAACTGGGCCGACATGATCGTGTAGAAACCGCGCTTCATCGATGGGCTGGCTGGCCAGGAATGTGCTGGCTGTAGTGAAAAAGTGTCGCGACTTTTGGGCGAATGGGCGGTTATAGCATGGGGGTACGACGGCGAAATCAGCGTTCACATCCTGGACAGCCTGGTCCGGGAAGATGCTAAAACCCCATCCGTCCACCATTCGACGCCCATCATGCCGCGCCCCATTCTCGCCACTGTCCACACCGCCGCGCTTCGCCGCAACCTCGACCGGGCACGGCGTGCCGCGGTCGATGCCCGCGTCTGGGCCGTGGTCAAGGCCAATGCCTATGGCCACGGCATCGAGCGGGTCTATGAGGGCCTGCGCGGCGCCGACGGCTTTGCGCTGCTCGACCTGGCCGAGGCCGAACGCGTGCGCGCCCTCGGCTGGCGCGGCCCGGTGCTGCTGCTCGAAGGCGTGTTCGACGCGCGCGACCTGGAGCTGTGCTCGCGGCTGGACCTGTGGCACACGGTGCACTGCGACGAGCAGATCGACATGCTCGCAGCCCACAAGACGCTCAAGCCGCAGCGTGTGTTCCTCAAGATGAATTCCGGCATGAACCGCCTGGGCTTCGCGCCCGAGCGCTTCGGCTCGGCCTGGACGCGGCTGAACGCACTGCCGCAGGTCGACGAGATCTCGCTGATGACGCATTTCAGCGACGCCGATGGCGCGCGCGGCATCGCGCACCAGCTGGAGGTGTTCGAGCGCGCCACCCACGACCTGCCGGGCGAACGCTCCATCGCCAACAGCGCCGCCACTCTGCGCCATGCCCGCCAGACCCGCGGCGACTGGGTGCGCCCCGGCATCGTGCTGTACGGCAGCGCGCCCGACTTTCCCGAGCACGACGCGGCGCACTGGCAGCTGCAGCCCACCATGACGCTCTCGACCAAACTGATCGGGATCCAGACACTGAAGGCGGGCGACACCATCGGCTACGGCTCCAACTTCACGGCCGAGGGGCCGCTCACCATCGGCGTGGCCGCGGTCGGCTATGCCGACGGCTACCCGCGCCACTGCAACACCGGCACGCCGGTGCTGGTGAACGGCATTCGCACCCGCATGGTGGGCCGCGTGAGCATGGACATGATCACGGTCGACCTCACGCCCGTGCCCGGCGCCAAGTTCGGCACCGAGGTCACGCTCTGGGGCTGCTCGGCCGTGAGCGGCGCGGTGCTCCCCATCGACGAGGTCGCGCAGGCCGCCGGCACCGTCGGCTACGAGCTCATGTGCGCGGTGGCGCCGCGCGTGCCCTTCGCGCCGGCCGACGGCGAATGAAGGTTCTCTCCAACTGGCGCTCGGTGCGCCTGTGGGAGACGCAGCTCGAGCGCGACCTGCACCGCAACTACAGCCTGCGCACGCACGGCATCCTGATCGGCAGCTTCACGCTGCTGCTGATGTGGGGCGTGTCGGCGCTGCAGATGCATGTGCTGGGCGTGCAGTCGCTGGCACTGCGCTACCTGCTCACGCTGGGCGTGGGGTATCTGGGCTACCTGGGGGTGCTGCGCTGGTGGGCCCGGCGGCTGGTCGAGAACCGGGCCGGCTTCAATGTCGATGCGGGTGATGTCGTCGATGCGGGCGATCTGGCGTTCGATGCGGCCGGCAGCCCGGCCGGCGGCACCGGAGGCAGCGCGCTGTCCGATGCGGCCAGCGGCGCGCTCGAGGTGGCGGGCGCCGCGGACGAGGGCGCCGTCATCGTGGTGCCGGTGGTCGCCGTCTTCCTGATCTGCGTGGCCATCGTGCTGGGCGCCGGCTCGCTGGTGCTGCTCTACTTCAGCTGGGACGCGCTGCTGGCCGTCGCCGTCGAGGTGGCGTTCTCGTACGTGTCCGCGCGCGCCGCGGTGCGGGTGGCGCGCGAAGGCTGGCTGATGGCGGCCGTGCGGCTGACGTGGAAGCCGCTGCTGGGAGCCGTCGTCTGCGCCGTGGCCCTGGGCGCCGTGCTCGACCACTTCATGCCGCAGGTCAATTCGCTGCCCGAGGCGGTGCGGGTTCTGCTGAAGAAGCACTGAACCGGCAGGGCTCAGTACAACCCGAGCTTGCGCATCTTCAGCCGCGCCAGCCCCAGCAGCGCATCGGTGAACGGCGTGGCCACTGCCGTCAGCTCGCCGAGCTCCCGCACCACGGTCACCAGCGCATCGAGCTCCACGGAGCGTCCGGCTTCCACGTCCTGCAGCATCGAGGTCTTGAACGCGCCGAGCTTCATCGTCACCGCATGCCGGTCTTCGGGGCTCTGGGTGATCTCGATGCCGATGCGGTGTCCGATCTCCCTGGCTTCGAGCATCAYGGCCGAGATGAAGCCGCGCACGTAGTCGTCGCCCATGATCAGGTCGGTGGTGACGCCCGTGAGCGCGCTGATCGGGTTCACCGTCATGTTGCCCCAGAGCTTGAACCACACGTCCTTCTGGATCTGCGGCGACAGCGTGGCGTCCAGGCCCGCGCGCTGCAGCAGCGCGACCAGCTTCTGCACGCGCGGCGTGGCTTCGCCCGAAGGCTCGCCCAGAATCAGCCCGTTGCCGAAGTGATGCCGCACCACGCCCGGCGCATCGAGCGAGCAGCTCGCGTGCACCACGCAGCCGATCACGTTGCGCGAGGGGATGGCCCTTGCAATCGCGCCGTCGGGGTCCACGGCCGCCAGGCGGTGGCCGGTGATGGCGCCGCCGAAGCCGCCTTCGAGGAACCACCACGGCACGCCGTTCATCGCCACCAGCACCAGCGTGTCGGGCCCGATCAGCGGCCCGATGCGTTCGGCCACGCCGGCCAGCGCGGGCGCCTTCACGGCGATGACCACCAGGTCCTGCGTACCGAGCGCTTCGGGGTCGGCCACCGCGTTGACCGGCACGCGCGTGCGCACGTCGCCGCGCATCAGCGAAAGGCCGTCACGCTGCAGCGCTTCGAGCGTGGCGCGGCGCGCCACCACGTTGAGCCGCTCGCCGGCCTGCGCCAGGCTGGCGCCGATCCATCCGCCGATGGCGCCGGCGCCGTAGATGCAGATCTTCATGTCAGTTCTTGTAGCTGGCGTCGATGCGGTCGACCTGGCGCACCAGCGCGTCGAACACGTCCTGCCCCGCGCCATGCTCGGGGCTGAACTGCAGCGCGTCGCGCGTGCAGCGCTGCGCGATCTCCTCGCTCACGGGAATGGCCGCCCCCATCGAGAAGGTGGCCATCTGGATCTCGCAGGCGCGCTGCAGGGTCCACAGGATCGCGAAGGTCTGCGGCAGCGTCTGCCCCCAGGCCAGCAGGCCGTGGTTGCGCAGGATCACGGCGTTGCGGTCGCCGATGCTCCTGAGCAGGCGCGGGCCCTCGTCGGCATGGATGGTGATGCCCTCGAAGTCGTGGTAGGCCACCA
>NZ_JBFTPJ010000178.1:0-7828 GCF_056398445.1 Variovorax sp. 01T439_2 | reverse complement strand
GCCTGTACCTGTTCGGCGCGCTCGCCGTGGTGCTGCTGGGCGCGGGCCGCTTCAGCCTGGGCGGCCTGCGCGGCCGCTGGAACTGAGCCGGCTCATCAGTCGCCCCTGACCTGCGAAACCATCGCCTCGAGCCGGGCGACGTCGGCCACCCGCAAAGCCTTGCCGTCCTTCTGAAGCACACCACTGCGCGCCAGCACGTTGAGCTCGCGGGTCACCTGCTCGCGGTTGGTGCTGATCTGGCTCGCCAGCGCCGCGTGCCTGGGCGCCGGTTCCAGCCGCGCCTGGTTGTGCGCCACACCCGCGGCCCGCGCAAGGCGCAGCAGCTCGGCATGCAGCCGGTTCTGGACCCCCAGCGTGCTCAGGTCGATCACGCGCTCCGACAGCTGGCGCACCAATGACGCCAGCCGCTGCATCACGCGCTCGGCCACCAGCGGCTCCTCGCGCAGCAGGCTCAGGAAGGCGGCGCGGTCGAGGCTGGCCAGCACGCTCGGCAGCAGCGTGACCACGTCGGCCGAACGCGGCCCGCCGTCGATGGCGGCAATGTCGCCGAAATGCTCGCCGGCCTCCGAATCCCTGAAGGTCACCTGCCGCCCGTTGGCCGCATAGGTGGTCACGCGGACCCGGCCCGAGACCAGCAGGAACACCTCGCCCTGCTGCTGTTCGGCACGCAGCAGCAGGGGTTTGCCGGCCTCGACGCTGTGCCACAGGCATTGCTGCGCGAGCAGGTCGAGCCGCTGGTCTGGCAAGCCTTCGAACAGCGCGATGCGGCGCAGCGCGAGGCTGGAACGGGGGGTGATTGGAGTGAGGGCCATGCCGGTGAAGAGGGGCGCGCGCATTATGCTCGGGTGCCCTTCGAAGCCATTCATGGACAGACGCTCCCCACCCATCGCCCGGCTGCCGAAACCGCCAACCCGGCGCAACCTCCGATGGACGAGCGGACTGGTGCTGATGGCCTATGTCACGGCGCACCTGCTGAACCATTCGCTGGGCATCGCCTCCTTTGCGGCGGCCGAGGCGGTGCTGCGCAATGTGCAGCTTTTCTGGCACAGCCTGCCGGGCACGCTGCTGCTGTACGGCGCGGCCGGCGCGCACCTGGTGCTGGCGGTGGCCGCGCTCTGGGAGCGCCGCACGCTGCGCATGCCGCCGCTCGAGGGCTTGCGCGTGCTGCTGGGTTTTGCGCTGCCGCTGCTGCTGGCCACCCACCTGACCGCGATGCGCGGCGCCTACCTCGCCTACGGCATCGAGGGCTCCTATGTGCGCGTGGTCGCCGGCCTGTGGAGCCTGCCGGGTGCCGGCGCGCAGTTCACGATGCTGCTTGCCGCCTGGACCCACGGCTGCCTCGGCATCCACTTTGCGCTGCGGGCGCGGCCGGCCTACCGCCGCTTTTCCTATCTGCTGCTGGCCATTGCCGTGGTGCTGCCGCTCGCGGCGATGATGGGTTTCGTCTCGATGGGGCGAGAGTTCCAGTGGACCGGCGTGCCGCCTGCGGTGCTGCCAACCCCGGCCGAGGGCCGTGCGCTCGACACGGCGGAAGGCCGCATCAAGCTCTTCTATGCGCTGGGCCTGGCCGCCCTGCTGGCGGCCTATGCGGCGCGCAACTGGTTCGCGCGCCACGCGCGCGGGGCGTCGATCGCGCTGCGCTACCCCGGCCGCACGGTGCACGTGCCGCGCGGCTGGAGCGTGCTGGAAGCGAGCCGCTCGCACGGCATCGCCCATCTCTCGGTGTGTGGCGGCCGGGCGCGCTGCTCGACCTGCCGCGTGCGCGTGCTCGGCCCCGCACAGCACACGGACCCGCCCGACCGCGACGAGCAGCGAACGCTCGACCGCGTGCGCGCCCCGGGCGGCGTGCGGCTGGCCTGCCAGCTGCGCCCGCGAGGCGACATCGAGGTCATCCCGCTGTTCGCACCGGCAAGCCACGGAAGGCAGCCGGCGCCGGCCAGCAGCTTCGGCCGCGAGCGCGACGTGGCCATCCTGTTCGTGGACCTGCGGCGCTGGTCGGGCTTGTCGGAAGGGCAATGGCCCTTCGACCTGGCCTATGTGCTCGACCGCTACTTCGCCACCGTGGGCGCCGCGGTGCGCGAATGCGGCGGCGTGCCGAACCAGTTCATCGGCGACAGCGTGATGGCGATCTTCGGGCTCGACACYGACCTGCCCACCGCCTGCCGGCAGGCGCTGCGCGCGACCGAACTCATCGGCCAGCGCATGGATGCGTGGAGCGAGGGCTTCGAAGCCCAGTTCGGCCACCAGCTGGACTTTGGCATGGGCCTGCACGCCGGACGCGCGGCCGTGGGCGAGGTGGGCTACCTCGACACCACCACCTTCACCGCGATCGGCGAGGTGGTCAACACCGCGAGCCGGCTGCAGGACCACGCCAAGACGGCCGCATCGCGCCTGGTGGTCTCGGTGTTTGCCGCGCAGCAGGCCGGCTTCGCGCATGCGGGAGGGCAGGTCGAAATGCTGGCCGTGCGCGGCCGCTCCGAGCCGATTGCGGTGATCTGCTGCGACTAGCAGCCGCTGATTAACGCGCTGCGCTTCAGGCCGGCGCCACCGTCACGGTGGCCGCGCCCGGCGATTGCGCGATGGCATAGCACACCGGCAGGAAGCGCTCGATCACCGCGCAGTTGGTGCGCGTGTGCTCGGTCACTTCGCTGCAGGTGAAGGCGCCGCCGCGGCCGCTCTGCCATGCCGCCAGGCCCAGCAGCAGGGCCAGCTGATCGGCCAGGTGCGGGCCCACGGCGGCCTGGCTTTTCTGGAATTCGCGCAGCTCCTTCACCAGGCCGTGCGCCACCTGCTCGGCGCTCAGCGACTTTTCGCCGAAAGCCGTGAAGACCTCGGTGACATGCTCGTACGCCAGCGTGGCAAGCAGCGCGTTGCCGGGGCCCTCGTTCTGGCGCGCCGCTGCGGTGCGCAGCTGCTCGCCGGACCAGCCCATGGCCTTGCCCAGCGTCTCCAGTTCGCGCACGGCAATATGGCGCGCAAGCCCCGGCGCCAGGCACTCCGCATGGCTCGACAGCAGCGCGCCGCGGCCCATCAGATCGAAGGGCCGCAGCCCATCGGCCGCCGGCACGATGGCCGCTTCGACCTCCCCGCCGCCGGCCGGATAGAAGCCGCAGCGGCGCAGCACCAGCTGCAGGTCCGCGCCCAGGCGGCGCACCAGCGGTGCGAAGGCGCGCTCCAGGAAGTGGAAAGGCGGCGCCATCGGGTTGTGCGTGCCGCCGCTCAGATGCAGATGGCTCGGCGCACCGGCCAGCAGCAGCGGCGGCAGCACCGTCTGCAACACCAGCATGCAGCTGCCCGCGCTGGCAATCGCGAAGCGGTAGTCGCCCGCGCGCACCGGCCCCGGCACGAAGCGCAGCGACTGCGATCCGAGCTCGGCCCCTTCGACCTGCGCGCCGCTGATCTGTGCCGCTGCATTCACGCAGGCCAGGTGCTGGCGCATCAGGCCCGGCTTGGCGCGGCCTGCGCGAATCTTCTCGATGGCCACTGGCTGGCCCGTGGCCACCGAAAGCGCCAGGCTGGTGCGCAGGATCTGCCCGCCGCCCTCGCCTTGCGAACCGTCGAGTTCGATCATGGGCGGCCTCCTTGCTGCGCGGCGACCACGGCCGCGCCGGAGCGCGAAAGCGCGCGCCTTGCGAGCCGGCAGGCACGGCAGCGCACCGCCGTGCTGTTGATGTTGCCCAGCGCCACCTCGTACCACCACTTCTGCTGCTTGGCCGTCCACACTTCGTCGGCGCCGCAGTCGCGGCAGGTGAAGGCCTTGTCCACGTAGAACGTGGGCAAGGGTCCGTAGGTATTGTTGTGCGCGGCCAGCAGCGCCGTATCGGCGACCACCAGGCCGGCACCGCTCACGGGCCGCGCGCCGGCGGGCAGCCGCTGCTCGGCCAACCTGCGCGCGGCGCGTTCGAGCCGATGTGCCTTGATTTCGGCGCGGCGTTGCTTGTTGCTTTTCATGGGTTATCCCTTCACGCACACCACCTGCTTGAGCGTGTAGACCACCTCCACCAGGTCCTTCTGCGCCTCCATCACCGCGTCGATGTCCTTGTAGGCCATCGGGATCTCGTCGATCACATCGGCGTCCTTGCGGCATTCCACGCCTTCGGTCGCGGCGATCTGGTCGGCGATGGTGAAGAGCTTCTTCGCCTTGGTGCGGCTCATCTTTCGACCGGCGCCGTGGCTGCAGCTCATGAAGCTCTCGGGGTTGCCCTTGCCGCGCACGATGTAGCTCTTGGCGCCCATGCTGCCGGGAATGATCCCGAGCTCGCCGGCCTTGGCGCTCACCGCGCCCTTGCGCGTGACGAGCACGTCCTCGCCGAAGTGCGTCTCGCGGCTGACGTAGTTGTGGTGGCAGTTCACCGCTTCCACATGCGCCTCGAAAGGCTTGGCGATCACCTTGCGCGCGGCCGCGACCACGCCCTGCATCATCACCTCGCGGTTGGCGCGCGCGAACTTCTGGGCCCAGCCCACCGCGCGCACGTAGTCGCCGAAGTACTTGGCGCCTTCCTCGAAGTACGCCAGGTCCTGGTCGGGCAGGTTGCGCTGGTGCAGTTCGGCGTCCTTCTTCGCAAGCTCGATGAAGTGCGTACCGATGGCATTGCCCACGCCACGCGAACCCGAATGCAGCATGAACCACACGGCGCCCGCTTCGTCGAGGCAGACCTCGATGAAGTGGTTGCCGGTACCCAGCGTTCCCAGGTGCTTGTGGTTGTTGGTGTTCCTGATGCGCGGGTAGTCCTCGCAGATCAGGTCGAACTCATCCACCAGCTTGGCCCAGGCGGCATCGGTCTCGTCGGGCGGCGTTTCCCACGATCCCTTGTCGCGGCCCATGCGCTTGGGGTTGCTTCCGTGCGGCACGGCCTTTTCGATGGCCGAGCGCAGCGGACCCAGGTTGTCGGGCAGGTCGCGCGCGTTGAGCGTGGTCTTGCAAGCCATCATTCCGCAGCCGATGTCCACGCCCACCGCGGCCGGGATGATGGCCTTGAAGGTCGGGATCACCGAACCCACGGTGGCGCCGATGCCGTAGTGCACGTCGGGCATGGCCGCGATGTGCTTGAACACGATGGGCAGGCGCGCCGCGTTCTCGAGCTGCTTCTGCGCCTCGTCTTCCACGGGCACGCCGTTCGTCCACATCTTCACGGGGACGCCGTTGGCGACTTCGTGCAGTTTGTAGTTGTTTGCCATCTTTTTGCCCTCTGATCATCAAATTGTCCGGCGGGGAGGATGCCGATGCACCCTCCCCCGACTCACGCCACAACGGCGCTTGGGACCTCTCCTTGCGAAGAGCGTGCCAATATGGCCCGCGTGCCGCGACTTTCTTCAAGTCGTTGATGTCATTGGATTTTTTCGATATTTCGCGTGAGAAATGATTCTGCTGTCTCTTCATGAAACTAGAATATTGGCTAGTAATTTAGCTTCATCGAATGGAACCCATCGTCGTCATCGGCTTCCTCGGCACCCAGCTCGACGCCGGCCAAGGCGCGGGCCGCTGGAACAAGTGGCGCCCGACGGTCTCGCTCGCGCAGCACGACGACATGGTCGTCTCGCGCATGGAGCTGCTCTACACGCTCAAGCACAAGGCGCTGGCCGAGGTGGTGAAGGCCGACATCGCCGCCGTGTCGCCCGAGACCACGGTCAACCTCGTGCCCTTCGACCTCGCGGACCCGTGGGACTTCGGCGAGGTCTACACGCGCCTGTACGACTGGGCGCGCGCCTATCACTTCGACACCGAGCGCGAGCAGTACTGGACGCACATCACCACCGGCACGCACGTGGCGCAGATCTGTATGTTCCTGCTGTCGGAATCGCGCGTGGTGCCGGGCGTGCTCGCGCAGACTTCGCCGCCCCGGAAGCAGCGTGAAGGCGAGGCCGGCAAATGCACGCTGATCGACCTCGACCTGTCGCGCTACGACGTGATCGCGCGGCGCTTCGACGCGGAGCAGCGCGACGCGGTCGCGTTCCTCAAGAGCGGCATCGCCACACGCAATGCGCGCTTCAACGCGCTGATCGACGAGATCGAGCGCGTGGCCGTGCGTTCGCGCGCGCCGATCCTGCTGGTGGGGCCGACGGGCGCGGGCAAGTCCTTCCTCGCGCGGCGCATGTTCGAGCTGAAGCAGGCGCGCCACCAGATGAGCGGGCCGTTCGTCGAAGTGAACTGCGCCACGCTGCGCGGCGATGGCGCGGCCTCCACGCTGTTCGGCCACAGGAAGGGCTCCTTCACCGGCGCGGCAAGCGACCGGGCCGGGCTGCTGCGCACGGCGAACCAGGGCGCGCTGTTCCTCGACGAGATCGGCGAACTCGGGCTCGATGAGCAGGCGATGCTGCTCAAGGCCATCGAGGAGAAGCGCTTCTTCCCGGTGGGCGCCGACAAGGAAGTGGAGAGCGACTTCCAGCTGATCGCCGGCACCAACCGCGACCTGCGCAGCGACGTGGCGCAGGGCCGCTTTCGCGAAGACCTGTTCGCGCGCATCAACCTCTGGACCTACGACCTGCCCGGCCTCGCGCAGCGGCCCGAGGACATCGAGCCCAACATCGACCACCTGCTGGCCATCCATGCGGCCGAGAACCACCGCGTGGTGCGCTTCAACGCCGAGGCGCGCGCAGCCTACCTGCGCTTCGCGCAGAGCGGCGAGGCGCTGTGGTGCGGCAACTTCCGCGACCTCTCGGCCAGCGTGACGCGGCTGGCCACGCTCGCGGACGGCGGGCGCATTCCGGTGGCGCTGGTCGAGGCGGAGATCGAGCGGCTGCGCTGGCTCTGGAACCGCGAGGGCCCGGCCAGGCGAAGCGCAGGCGCTGCCGACATCGACCTCGGCAGCCTGCTCGGCGATGACCGCGCGGCCGCGCTCGACCTGTTCGACCGGCTGCAGCTCGAAGCGGTGGTGCGCGTGTGCCGCGACTCGCGCAGCCTGTCGGATGCGGGGCGGCAGCTCTTCCAGGCCTCGCGCGCGCAGCGCAGCGTGGTGAACGATGCCGACCGGCTGCGCAAGTACCTGGCCAAGCACGGGCTCGAATGGAGCCGCATCGCGGCGGGCTGAGCTATCCTCCCGGCGCCCCGCAGCCTCCACGCCGACATGAAACATTTCGACCAACCCGCCACCCGCGAGCCGCTGGACTTTGCGCGGCTCGTGCCTGCGCTGCGCGCAGCCTTCGCGGCCGAGGCGCAGGTGCCGCCGCGCCATGTGCACGCCATCGAGACCGCCGGCGCCGACAAGGGCACCGTGCTCATCATGCCGGCGTGGAGCGACGCGGGCTTTCTGGGCATCAAGACCATCAACATCTTTCCGGGCAACAGCGCGCGCGGCCTGCCCGGCCTGCATGCGACCTATGTGCTGTACGACGCGCGCACCGGCGTGCCGCTGGCCATGATGGACGGCAACGAGCTCACCGCGCGCCGCACGGCCGCCGCATCGGCGCTGGGTGCCTCGTTCCTGGCGCGCGCCGATGCGCGCCGCCTGCTGGTGCTGGGCACCGGCCGCGTCGCGCGGCTGCTGCCCGCCGCGCATGCGAGCGTGCGGCCCATCGACGAGGTGCTCGTGTGGAACCACCGGCCCGAAGGCGCCCAGGCCCTGGCCGCGCAATGGCGCGCCGAAGGGTTCAACGCCCGGGCCGCCACCGGGCTCGAAGCGGCCGTGCGCCAGGCCGACATCGTGAGCTGCGCCACGCTGGCCACCGCGCCGCTGGTGCGCGGCGAGTGGCTGGCGCCGGGCTCGCACCTGGACCTGATCGGCAGCTTCACGCCCGCCATGCGCGAGGCCGACGTGCGCTGCTTCGAGGGTGCGCGCACCTTCGTCGACACCACCGAGGCGCTGCAGAAGGCCGGCGAGCTGCTCGACGC
>NZ_JBFTPJ010000177.1:0-7855 GCF_056398445.1 Variovorax sp. 01T439_2 | reverse complement strand
ATGCTCGATCGACTGGTGSGTCGGGCCGTCYTCGCCCAGGCCGATGGAGTCGTGCGTGAACACGTGCACCACGCGGCGCTTCATGAGCGCGGCCATGCGGATGGCGTTGCGGCTGTAGTCGCTGAAGGTCAGGAAGGTGCCGCCGTAGGGAATGAAGCCGCCATGCAGCGCAATGCCGTTCATGATGGCCGCCATGCCGAACTCGCGCACGCCGTAGTTGATGTGGCGGCCGATCTCGCCGTGCGGCGGCTCGACGGCTGCGCCCTGCGAGGCTTCGTCTTCGGCGCCTTGCGGGGACTGCGTCGCGATTGGCGCATTCAGCACCACGGCGCCGGTCTTGGCGTCGAAGCGCAGCGCGGCGGTGCTCTTGGTGTTGGTGAGGTTGGAGCCCGTGAGGTCGGCGCTGCCGCCGAGCATTTCGGGCAGCGCGGCGGTGAAGGCCTCGAGCGCGAGCTGGCTGGCCTTGCGGCTGGCCACGGTTTCGCCCTTGGTGTGGGCGGCGACCACGGTGTCGAACGCCACCTGGTGGAAGTTCTTCGGCAGCTCGCCCTTCATGCGGCGGGTGAACTCGGCGGCCAGGCCGGGGTAGGCCCTGGCGTAGGCGTCGAAGCGGTCGTTCCAGGCGGCTTCGGCCTTGGCGCCTTCTTCCTTGTGGTTCCAGTCGGCATACGCCTCCTGCGGCACTTCGAAGGCCGCGTACGGCCAGTTCAGCGCGGCGCGGGTGAGCGCGATTTCGTCGGCGCCCAGCGGCTCGCCATGGGCCTTGGCGGTGTTGGCGCGGTTCGGGCTGCCCTTGCCGATCTGCGTCTTGCAGATGATGAGGGTGGGCTTCGAATCTTCCTTCTTCGCCTTGGCGATGGCCTTGGACACGTCCTTGGCGTCGTTGCCGTCGATCGGGCCGATCACGTTCCAGCCGTAGGCCTTGAAGCGTTCTTCGGTGTTGTCGATGAACCAGGGCTTGACTTGGCCGTCGATGCTGATGCCGTTGTCGTCGTACAGCGCAATCAGCTTGTTCAGGTGCCAGGCGCCGGCCAGCGCGCAGGCTTCATGGCTGATGCCTTCCATCATGCAGCCGTCGCCCRGGAAGGCGTAGGTGTGGTGGTCGACGATGGCGTGGTCCTTGCGGTTGAACTCGGCCGCGAGCAGCTTCTCGGCCAGCGCAAAGCCCACGGCATTGGTGATGCCCTGGCCCAGCGGGCCGGTGGTGGTTTCCACGCCGGGGGTCACGTCGACCTCGGGGTGGCCCGCGGTCTTGCTGTGCAGCTGGCGGAAGTTCTTGAGCTCGCTGATGGGCAGGTCGTAGCCCGTGAGGTGCAGCACCGAATACAGCAGCATCGAGGCGTGGCCGTTCGACAGCACGAAGCGGTCGCGGTCGAACCAGTGCGGGTTCGCGGGGTTGTAGCGCAGGTGTTCGCCCCAGAGTGCGACGGCCATGTCGGCCATGCCCATCGGTGCGCCCGGATGGCCGGAGTTTGCTTGTTGGACGGCATCCATGGCCAGCGCGCGAATCGCGTTGGCCATCAGGGCTTGGTTTGCCATGGGCGGTGGGCTTTCGGGGAATGTGGATTAGGGGGAACCCGCGATTTTACCGGCCTCGCTCCAACCCCCTCCCGCAGCGGCCAGAACACCCCACTGATGCTCTTTGGCGACACCCGGGCTGCTAGAGTTGCCACCCATGCACGGGCTGCACCTCACCGCCGATCTCCACGACTGCCAATGCGCCATGCAATGGCTCACCGACAAGGAGGCGCTCGGCGCCGTCTGCCTCAAGGCGGCAACGGCCGCCGGGCTGCAGCCGGTGGGCAAGCTGGTCCACGGCTTTCCGGCCACGCCGCAAGGGCCGGGCGGCGTCACGGCCACCGTGCTGCTGGCCGAATCGCACCTGTGCATCCACACCTGGCCCGAACAGCGCGGCGCCACGCTCGACGTCTACGTGTGCAACTTCGGCGGCGACCATTCGGCCAAGGCGCATGCGCTGATGGAATGCCTGGTCTCTCTGTTCAAGCCCGGCCACAGCGAACGCAACGAGCTGTTGCGCGGCAAGGTGGCGGCTTGAAGCCTTCTTCTTCTGCGGTACGGGCGATGATCCTGGCCGCCGGCCGCGGCGAGCGCATGCGGCCGCTGACCGATAGCCTGCCCAAGCCGCTGCTCGAAGTGCACGGCAAGCCGCTGATGCAGTGGCCGATGGAGGCACTGGCCGCCGGCGGCTTCACCGAACTGGTGGTCAACACCGCCTGGCTCGGCGAGAAGATCTCCAGCCGCTTCGGCCTCAATGCCTTGCTGGATGGGCATCCTGCGCTATCGATTTCATACTCCGACGAAGGCCATGACTTCGGCGAAGCGCTCGAGACGGCCGGCGGCATCGTGCGCGCCCTGCCGCAACTGGGCGAGATTTTCTGGGTGGCGGCCGGCGACGTGTTCGCGCCGGATTTCGCCTTCACGCAGGCCTCGGTGGACCGCTTCGCGGCCAGCGGCAAGCTGGCGCACCTGTGGCTGGTGCCGAACCCGGCGCACAACCCGAAGGGCGACTTCGGCATTTCCGCGGAAGGCCTGGCGCTCAATTCGGCGGCCGAGAAGTACACCTTCTCGACCATCGGCCTCTACCGGGCCGCGCTCTTTGCGCTGCCTTACTGCGGCATTCCGGCCGGCAACCCGGCGGGCGCCAAAGCCCCGCTGGCCCCGATCCTGCGCGCCGCGATGGACAATGAACGCGTGAGCGCCGAGCTCTATGCCGGTCCCTGGACCGATGTGGGAACGCCCGAACGGCTTCTTCAACTGAACACGCCAAGATGACCTCAGAAGACAACCGGATCTACGCCGAGCGCCGCGCGCGCCTCGCCTCGCAACTGGGCAAGGACGGCATCGCCATCGTCCCGACCGCGCCCGAGCGCCAGCGCAACCGCGACAGCGACTTCCTGTTCCGGCACGACAGCTACTTCTACTACCTGACCGGCTTCACAGAACCCAACGCCTGGCTGGTGCTCGCGGGCGACGGCCGCAGCATGCTGTTCTGCGCGCCCAAGGACCTGGAGCGCGAGATCTGGGACGGCTATCGCCTGGGCCCCGACGCGGCCCCCGCGGCGCTTGGCGTGGACGAGGCCTTCTCGGTCGGCGAGCTCGACGCCCGGCTGCCGAAGCTGCTCGAGAGCAAGTCGACCGTGTGGTTTCCGTTCGCGATCCACAAGGGCCTGGAAACCCGCGTCGACGGCTGGCTGCAATCGGTGCGCGCGCGCGTGCGCTACGGCGCGCTGTGCCCCGAGGAACTGCACGACCTGTGCGGCCCGCTCGACGAAATGCGCCTGGTGAAGGACGCCCACGAGCAGGACATCATGCGGCGCGCCGCGCAGATCAGCGCGCGCGCCCACGTCCGCGCGATGCAGCTGTCGGCGCGCATGCTGCGTGAAGGCAAGGACGTGCGCGAGTACCACCTCGATGCCGAGCTGCTGCACGAGTTCCGCCTGGGCGGCTCGCAGTACCCGGCCTACGGCTCCATCGTGGCCGCGGGCGCCAATGCCTGCGTGCTGCACTACCGCGCCGACGCAGCGCCGGTGCGCAGCGGCGAGCTGGTGCTGATCGACGCGGGCTGCGAGCTCGACGGCTACGCCAGCGACATCACCCGCACCTTCCCCGCCAACGGCAAGTTCAGCGGCCCGCAGCGCGCGCTGTACGACCTGGTGCTGGCCAGCCAGGATGCCTCGGCCGCGGCCACCAGGGCCGGCAACCGCTTCAACGATCCGCACGATGCGGCCGTCAAGGTGCTGGCGCAGGGCATGCTCGACCTGGGCCTGCTCGATGCCGGCAAGGTGGGCAGCGTCGACGACGTGATCGACTCGCGCGCCTACTTCCAGTTCTACATGCACCGCACCGGCCACTGGCTCGGCATGGACGTGCACGACTGCGGCAGCTACGTGGAGCCCACGCAGGTCGGCGAGGTCAGCGAGCGCAAGGACCCGCTGTCCAACGAAGTCATCAAGAACCGGCCGAGCCGCATCCTGCATCCCGGCATGGTGCTGACGCTGGAGCCCGGCATCTATGTGCGCCCCGCCGAGGGCGTACCCGAGCAGTTCCACAACATCGGCATCCGCATCGAGGACGACGCGATCGTCACGGCCACCGGCTGCGAACTCATTTCGCGCGGCGTGCCGGTGAAGGCGGACGAGATCGAGGCACTGATGCGAGCTTGACGGCGCGCTGCGACACCGGCGGCGGCGCATGCCGCGCCTGCAGGAAGTCGATGAACACCCTGAGCTTGCGCGGCATCTGCGCGCGGCTCGGGTGGTACAGGTAGAAGCCCGGAAAGGTGGGCCACCAGGGCTCGAGCAGCGGCACCATGCGGCCGCTTTCCAGGTCGCCGCGCACCATGCCTTCGAAGGCCACCATGATGCCCGCGCCGTCGCGCGCGGCGGCCAGCAGCACGTCGCCGTCGTTGCTGATCAGCGGCCCGGCCACTTCGACATCGAGCACGCGGCCGTCCTGCGCGTATTCCCAGCGATAGAGGCTGCCCGTGGTCAGGCGGTAGTTCAGGCACTGGTGCTCGCGCAGGTCCTCGGGCGTCTTCGGTGGCCTGCGCCCCGCCAGGTAGCGCGGCGACGCGAGGGTCACCATGCGCTGCGGCCCACCCACCGGCAGGGCCACCACATCCTGCGCCAGGCTTTCGCCAAGCCGGATGCCGGCATCGAAGCCGCCTTCGACCAGTTCGATCATGCGGTTGTCGCAGACCAGCTCCAGCGTGATGTCGGGATAGGCCTCGGCAAAGTCCGCGAAGTGCGGGTTCAGCAGCAATTCGGCCGACACGCGCGCGACGTTCAGGCGCAGCAGCCCGGCCGGCTTGTCGCGCGCCTCGTCGAGGCCTTCGACCGCCTGCGCGAGCGCGGCCAGCGCCGGCTGCGCGCCCTTGAGCAATTGCTGGCCCAGCTCGGTCACGCCGACGCGCCGCGTGGTGCGGTCGAGCAGGCGCACGCCCAGCCGGGCCTCGAGCGTGCGCACGGTCTGCGACAGGGCCGAGGGCGATACGCCCAGCTCTTGCGCCGCCCGCGTGAAGCTGGCGTGGTGCGCAATGCGTGCGAAGGCGGCGATCGCGGGGAGCAGTTCGGGGGACATGCGCGGATTATGARGACGCGCTTCCGCCGGCGGCTCGCGCCGGCGCCGCCTACCTGGCCTGCAGCAGCGCGCCGGCTTCGAGCAGCACCAGCTCGTTGTCGTCCGCCTTGTTGGGCTCGCGGCTGCTGGAGAACGGCAGGTTGTTGTCGTTGCCCACCACGATGTGCGTGGCATCGACCACGTCGACGTTCTCGATCGTGAAGAACGGGAACTTGAGCACGCCGTCGTTCAGCGGCTTGCGCGCGAGCCTGGCCGGGTCGGCGATGTTCAGCAGGTCGATGTAGCCGATCTTGCGCACCGCGCCGCCCACGTTGGCATCGCTCAGCTCGATCTTGTAGACGCGCTTGAACCTGGCGATGTCGTGGAAGCAGTCGCTGCGCTTCTGGCCTTCGGGGCAGGCCTTGTCGCTGGTGCCTTCGCCGTTGTCGCGCTCGATGACCAGCGCCGTGGTCGCGTCGATCATGTTGAAATCGCCGATGGCGTGGCCGTTGGCTTCGAGCGGGTACTTCCAGTGGCGGCCGGTCCATTTTTCAGACGCCACGTCGAACTCCAGCACGCGCAGCGCTTCCTTGCCGTCGACACGTTCGTAGTCCTTGGCCTCGGCGTTCCACACCGGGCCTTCGAGCAGCGCGTAGAGCTTGCTGCCATCCTTCGAGGCCGCCATGCCTTCGAAGCCCTTGGAGCGCTTGACCTGGAAATCGACCGTGCCGCCCGGGGCGCCCGGCGTGGTGAGCGCCGGATGGTCGGGCGAGCGCACGGCCTTGCCGTCGACCTCGGTGTCGAACACCGCGAGCACCTTGCCCTTCAGATCGGCCTTGATCAGGAAGGGGCCGAACTCCTCGCCGATCCACAACGCGCCGCCGGCAAACTGGAAGCTCTCGGGGTCGAAGTCGGAGCCGGTCAGGTAGCGCTGCTTCGTGCCTTCATGGACGATGCGGAACGGCACCTTCTTGTCCGGGTCGTGAAGGAAGATGGTGTTCAGGCGGTTGAACCTGCCGCTCTTGAAGTCCACCTTGTAGTGGTTCAGGTAGAGCATGAAGTCGGGCGAGTTGGCCTTGGCGCCGGCGCCGTTGTCGGTGAGGATCCAGAACGTGCCGTCGTCCATCTTCTTGATGCCCGAGTGGCCCTGCAGCGGCTGGCCCTTGAAGGGCAGCGAGACGCCGGTGCCGCGCCCGCCGGAGAGGCCTTCGATGGTGCCCACCGCCTCCACGCGCTTGCCCGAGGTGAACTTGCCGCTCACCTGCAGGTCGGCGGGCGCGTCCTTGGGCGCAGCGACAAAGCTTTGCGCGGGCAGCACGGCGTGGCCCGCGAGCGTGGCGGGGAAGGCGGTCTGTGCAGCGGCATGGCCGCAGGCGAGCGCGGCGGCCAGCGCGATGAAAGAAGAAATGAAAGAGGCAGGACGCGTCATTGGGAAAGAGAGGTTCCGTGTCGAAACGCGAGACCATGCCGGCCACGCGTGACGCGGCCATGACATGGCCGGCAGGCCCCTGCGGCTTCAGCCCAGCGCCGCGCCCGCGACGTGCCCGCGCGTGAACGCCTCCTCGAAGATCGAGTAGCCCGACCAGTCGGCATGCGCGAACGAAAGCCGCCCCGCGACGACGCGGCCACGGTGCGCCGCGTCCGGCGGCATGCGCTGCGCGCCGATCTGCGCGAGCAGCCCCGGCCGCGGGATCGACATGGCGTGGCCGTAGCGCGTGATCTCGATGCGCGTCGCGAGCGCAGGCAGATCGGGATGCGGCACCGAGAGTTCGGCGAGCAGGTCGTCGCGCCAGCCGGTCCAGGGCCGCTCGAGCAGCAGGCGGCGGCCGTCGGCGCCGTCATGGCGGCTCGGGCCGAGCGGGCGGTACCAGCTCAGCACGGTGCCGCGCGGCGTGGGGTCGAGCGTCTGATGGCGCGCATCGACATAGCCGAGGCCGCGCGTGCCGTGGATCACGTTGTCCCAGCTCGGCGCGGCGCCGGGGCGGTCGGCGAGCGGCCCGCGCAGGTGCACGTTGGCCACGAGCCAGGGGGCATAGCGCAGCTGCGCGGCGGCGTTCTTCAACACCTGCGGCGTGTTCTCGACCACGCGCGCGGCGATGAACACCGGCAGCGCGACGATGCAGCGCTCGGCCTGCCAGCGCACCAATGATTTGGACGCGGCGTCCCATGCGTCGACCTCGACGCCGCCGCGAAGATCGGCGATGCGCGTGACAGCCTGGCCGGTGTGCAGGCGATCGCCGAGCGGCCCGGCCAGCCGCTTCGTGAGCCAGCCGTTGCCCTCTGGCCAGGTCAGCACGCCGTCGCGCTCGGCGTTCGAATCGGCGCCACTGCCCGACGAGCCCGGCGCGTGAAAGCCGTGCCGGCTCGCGAAGTAGTGGATGCCGGCCCAGGCCGAGACTTCTTCGATGCCCGCGCCGTAGTCGTCGCGGCAGCAGTAGTCGAGGTACCAGCGCAGCTGCGCATCGCCGAAGCCCTCGCTGTCGAGCCAGTTCGCGAAGCTCACGGCATCGAGCGCCAGCAGCTCGGGCGTGACGTCGGCCTTGAGCGTGGGAATGACGAAGTGCGCCGCGTGCTGCAGCGTGTCGATGCGCTGCGCGAACTTGCGGTACTGCGCATGCGTCTCGGCGCCCACGCCGTGCACGGGCAGCAGGCCTTCCTGCCATTCGCCGCGGAAGAACAGCCGCTCCTGCGGGCTGTGGCAGAGGTGGCGCTCGTCGTATTCCCAGCGGCCCGCCACGCGCCGGCGCAGGCCGAGTTCCTCGAGCAGGTCCTGCAC
>NZ_JBFTPJ010000176.1:0-10573 GCF_056398445.1 Variovorax sp. 01T439_2 | reverse complement strand
GTGCCGGGGTCGGGCTGGCACCGGGATGCAGGGCCGCGGGCACGGGCGCCGGCCGCGCAGGCAATGGCACTGGCGCAGCGGGCACGCGCAGGCCGCACCAGATGGACAGCCGGCGCGCGGGCGGCAGCCCGGCCAGCGCGCCGCGTACGCGCAGCTCGAGCTGCAGCACGTCGCTCTCCAGCAGGCCGGCGCGAGGCGCGCGCAGCCCGTAGCGGTCGCGATAGATGCGGCCCGGCTCCCATCGGCTGGTCGGCCACATCCAGTCGCAGGGCTCATGGTCCATGCCTTCGCCCCACGCGGGCATGCGGGTGCTGCGCAGCGGGACCGCGCGGAACTGGATGCGCAGGTCGGCCGTTACGGGCGCGTCGGCGGTCCAGAAAGACTCCACCCACAGCATGCGCCGCCCGACGAGCTGGCGCGGCGCGCAACGCACGCCCACCAGGCGCAGCGGCCCGGCCTGGAGAGGCGGCACCCATGCGTCGGGCGGCACCGCATCGGCCATCCATTCGGGCCGGGGCGCGAGGAGCGGCCTGATGGCGCGAGGCGCGCGCGCGGCGGGCGCTGCGGCGGCGAGGGCGGGCCGCCGCTCGGGTGGCGACAGCCTCACCGCGCACCGGCCTCCCGCCACCGGCACCATTTCGGTCCCCAGTGCGCGGCATTGCTCGGCGAAGCGCGCACTCGCGGCCTCGGCCGGCGCGCCCGTGTGCTGCCGCGAGAAACCGAAGCCCACGCCAATGGGCGTGAACACCACCTCTTCGACACCGCGCACACTCAGCGCCAGCGAGAACACACCGGAATCCGCGAGGTCGTTGCGGATGGACTCGAACAGCAGGTCGCCCGCATCGTGCAGGATCGGCCGGCCGCGGTAGATCTCGATGCCCTGCAGCACATGGGCCGAGCTGCCGAGAATTGCGTCGGCACCGGCATCGACGATGGCATGGCCGACGTCGATTTCGGCCTGCGAAGGCGCGGTTTCGAGGTTTGCGCCCCAGTGCACGGCCACCAGCACCACATCGGCCTCGGCACGCGCGGCGGCAATGCGCGGCGCAAGCGTGGCAGTCCAGGCGGCGGGATCGCCGAGCGGCAGCCAGGCGGCACCCGGAGCATCGGCCGTTGCCGCGAAGCGCGGCTGCGTGGCGTCGAGCGAGAACAGCGCCACGCGCACGCCGCCGGCCCGGCCGATGGCCGGCCGCAGCGCCTCATCCAGGTTGCGCCCGGTGCCCGCGTGCGCAATGCCGGCGGCATCCAGCAGCGCCTGCTGCTCCATCAGCGCGGCGGCTCCGTAGTCGCCGCTGTGGTTGTTGGCGGTGGCGACCATGCCGATGCCCGCTTCGGCCAGCACCGCGAGCATCTCGGGCCGGGCGCGGTAGTAGTAGGGGCTGCTCTCATCCTTCTCGACGCCCTGTTCGCCGGTGGTGGCGACCACGCATTCGAGGTTGGCGATGCGCAGGTCCGCCTCGCGAAGTGCAGCGATGCCGCCAAGCATCTCCTGCGGGCCGCCGAGCTCTGCCAGGCGGTAGTGCAGCCGGCGGCCGAGGTTCACGTCGCCGCCCCAGACCGCGACGGGCGCGCGGCCGATCTCCGCCGGCACCGGCGCAGAAGTGGCTTCGGGAATTCCGCACGCAGCCGGGAGTCCCGATGCTTCGCGGTGCTTCAACAGCCGGTGGTAAGCCACGTAGCCCGAGAGATAGTGCTCCACGTCGTCGATGCGCACGCGGAAGCTGTGGTGCTTGATGAAGAACGAACCGGCGATGCGGTCCGGGTTGCGGAAGAACATCGCGAGCTCGGGCCAGAAGTAGCCGTTGGCCAGGTAGCGCGCGCGGTGCTCGAGCGCGCGGTCGAACTTGGCGCGGTCGAAGCCTTCGAGCAGCGGGCGCAGCGCGGGGTCGGCGGCCAGGCGCTCCACCATCTCGCGCGCGGCCATCATGAGCTCGAGCAGGGTCGGAAAGGTGGTGATGCGCTCCAGCACGAAGTCCAGGTAGTCGGCCACGTTGCGCAGGCCAAACTGGTAGTAGCGCGTCTCGGGCCGAACGCGCGTGAGCTCGTTGACGCAGTAGCTCAGCCAGTGGTCGTGCGCGCGCCAGTGCTCCGCGGCAATGAAATGCTCGAAGGCCTTCTCGACGACCGCGAGCCAGCGCTCGTCGCGCGTGAGGCCGTACAGGCGCATCAGGCCGAAGGCGGCTTCGCCGTCGTAGTAGATGACGCGGAATGCGTCTTTCACTTCGAGCGACGGGTAGTTGAGCACGTGCACGAAGCGCCCGCTGGCCGGGTCCTGCATGGCCTGGATGCCGAGCGCGAGCTGCTCCATCAGCGGCAGGTATTGCGGATCGCCCGTGAGCTCCGTGTACTTGACGAGCGCCAGCAGGCACACCGCGTTGCCGCCGAGCTTGATCTCATCGCCGACGTCCAGCAGGTAGGCCGCGCGCGTGCCGCCCGGCAGCTCGGCCTGGCGGATCAGCCGCTTCGTCAAGAGCGACAGCGAGCGGTCGATGGCCGCCTTCTGGCTGTCGCTGCGGATCAGCTCCCAGGCCTCGAGCAGCGCATAGGTGGAGCTCGCGTGGCGCAGCGTGTTGTAGGTGGGAATCGCGCGGTCGAAGCACGGGAACCAGCCGTAGTGGAACTCGCCCGTGGGCTTGACCTGCGCCGCAAGATAGTCGCTCGCGCTGTCCACGAGGCTGCGCACCTGGCCGGCGCCCCACTCGGGCACGGTGCCGTTGTAGATGACGGCGCTGCCGTTGATCTCCGGCGCGAGCAGCGCCACCTCGAACTTCGCGTCGAAGGACACGCCATGGTTGAAGTAGTTGCGCCTGGTGCCCGCCAGGCGGGCCTTCAGCGCGCCCCAGCTCATGGGCTCGACCTGGTCGACCAGTTCCACGCGCACATGGCGCGGCTGCATGCCGACGCGCTGTGCGAGCGCAACTGCTGCATCGCGGGCCTGTTGCCAGGCCTGCTCGGCGCTTGCGGCGCGCCCGGCAACCACGCGCGCGCGGCTCGTGCCGTCGCCCATGGCAATCAGTACCACGCAGCCGGCCTCGGGCGTGGCGGCGGCTCCGGGCAGCGTGCCGTCCGGGGCGGCCAGGATCTGCCTGGCGCGGTTCAACAGATCCATGGAAAGAGTCGGTTCTTGGGTCATGCAGGCGCGAATGATGACAGGCCGCGCGCGCCCGCTGCAAATTCGGCGGCCTCCCCGCGCGCCGCTCAGGTCCAGGTTTCGAGCACTGCGCTGCGCACCGCCTCGACGGCGCTCGCATGCCGGCCTTCGGCCGCGAGCCAGCAAAGCCAGGTGCGCGAGCGCCAGCCGTTCCAGATCGCGAGCTCGCCGTTGCGCTGGCCCTGCTCGGCCTGGTCGAGCCGCAGCAGGCCGGCGCCCATGCCGCTCGCGACCATGCTGCGCACCGCGCTCTCGCTGTCGGCCGTGCGCCCTTGCCGGTAGTCGCGGCCGGCGCCCGCGAAGAGCTTCTCGAGGTGCGTGCGCAGGATGCACGAGGGCGGCGTTCCCACCCACGGCAGGCGGGTGAGCTCGTCGAGCGTGAGGCCGGGGTGGGCCTCGGAAACCGGCAGCGGCAGCGTCACGACCAGCTCGACCGGCACCAGGCGCAGCAGCTCCATGCCTTCGACCTGCTCGCTGTCGCTGAGCGCGTAGGCGCAGTCGAGCTCGCCGCGCTGCACCGCCGCCAGCGTCTCGAACGACAGGCCCTGCCGCAGCTGCAGCGTGACCTGCGGGTGGCGCTCGGCGAGCTTGACCAGCACCTCGCCGAGCCTGAGCGCCACCGGGTCGACCACAGTGCCGAAGCGCACCACGCCCTGCGCCGCGCCGCGCAGCTGCTCGGCGGCCGAGCGCATGCGCATGGCCGAGGCCAGCGTGCGCTCGGCCTCCTCGAGCAGGCTGCGGCCGGCCTGCGTGGGCACCATGCCGCGCGGCGTGCGCTCGAACAGCTTCACGCCCAGTTCGTCCTCCAGCGCCTTGAGTTGGGCGCTGACGGCCGGTGCGCTGGTGAACACGCGCTCGGCCGCGCGGGTGAGGCTGCCCTCCTTCGCAATGGCGACGAAAGTCTTCAGTTGATAGAGCTCCATGGCGCAAATTGTGAGCGCTGGCGCGGCCTGCGTGCGTTCGTTTTTTCGGAGCGCCCGGTCCAAAGAAGCGAATGGCCGCGCGGCGTGCAAAAGCCGAAGCTTGGCGCCATCGATTCCATGCAACGAGGCCCGCACATCATGTCCACCGCCAACCCACGCCCGCTCGGCATTGCCGCGCTGCTGCTCGCCACCTCCGGATGGGGTGCCATGTTCCTTGTCGGCAAGGACGTCCTGCACCACGTCGAACCCATGTGGCTCACGCTGATCCGCTACAGCATGTCGGCCCTGCTGTTCGCCGCGCTGCTGCTGCCGCGCGGCGCGGTGCCCTGGCGCAAGCTCCGCCTGCATGCGGTGCCGCTGGCATTGCGGGGCGCCGCGGGCTTCGGCGTCTTCAGCGTGATGCTGTTCGTCGGGCTCGCGCACTCGGTGCCTTCGCACGGCGCGGTGATCGTGGCCACCACGCCCATGACCACGCAGCTGGTGCGCTGGGCCTTCGATGGCGTGCGGCCCGCGCGGCTGGCGCTGCTGGCAACGGCGCTGGCGCTCGCGGGCGTTGCCATGGTGTCGGGCCTGCTCTTCGGCGGCGCCTCGTCGGCCGGCTCGACGCTCTTCGGCGACGCGGTGGCTTTTGCCGGCACGCTGGGCTGGATCTGGTACACGCGCGGCGCGGCGCGCTTTCCCGCGCTCGACGTCGTCGAGTATTCGGCGCTCACGGTGCTGGCTTCGTGGCCGCTGCTGCTGGCGGGCGCGCTGCTCGCCACGGCCTTCGGCGCGAGCCACGCACCCAGTGCCGAGGGCCTGCGCCTGACGTGGCACGCGCTGCTGTTCGTGGGCTTGGTGCCCTCCGCCATCTCCGTGCTGGCCTTCAACTATGGCGTTCGCACGTTGGGCGCTGTCACCGGCACGGCCTTCCTGAATTTCGTTCCGGTGTCGGCGCTGTTGATGGGCGTTGCGCTGGGCAAGCTGCCCTCGGCCCACGAGCTGGCCGGCATGGCGATGGTGGTCGGCGGACTGCTGCTGCATACGGCCGCGAGCCGCAGGGCGGCAGCCGCACCCGCAGCGCGCGCCGCGGGCGGCAACAGCACTGCGGGCTACCGCGCCTGCGGCGCCAGCGCGCGATAGAAGTAGGTGGTGTCGCACGGCGCGCCGCCCGGCAGCAGCGCATAGCCCGGAATCACGCCGACGCGGGTCCAGCCGAGCCGGGCATAGAGCCGCTCGGCCTCGGCGCTGGAGGTGTCGAGCACGAGCAGGGTCTTTCGGTGTTCGAGCGCGAGCTGCTCGGCGGCCTGCATCAGCAGCGCGCCGATGCCCTGGCGCCGGGCGCGCCGGTGCACGAGCATCTTCGAGACCTCGGCGCGGTGCGGCTGGTTCTCGGGCTGCGCGAGCACCAGTTGCACGGTGCCGACGATGCCTTGCGCGTCTTCGGCCACCAGCAGCGCGCGCTCGCCGCTTGCCACGCCTTCGGCCACGCGCTGCCAGAAGGCCTGGGCGCGCTCGGGCGTGAGCGGCAGCATGAAGCTGACCGAGGCACCGCCTTCGACGCAGTCGACGAGCACGTCGGCCAGTTGCCGGACATGGGCGTCGCCGACGCTGGAGAGAAGGCGGATGCGTGGCGCGGAGTTTGTTGCCGCAGGTTGGGTCATGTCATCTCCAGGAAGAGGGCGAGGTGGCGATCACGACGGCATAGCGCGCGATCTTCCGCGTGGGGTTGTAGTAGCTGGTGGGACGGTCGAGCACCAGCGCCAGGCAGTCGCCCGCGCCGAGCCGGTGGCGCTCGTCGCCGAGCGTGACYTCGATGCTTCCTTCGAGCACCCACACCTGCTGGTGGACCTGCGGTTCCCGCGCGCCGGTTTCGTAGGCCACGCGCGCCTTGGGCGGAAAAAGAATCTCGACGATGTGGATCGGCGATGCGGAGCCGCCGGGCGACACGTTGCGGCGCACATAGCCCGAATGCGGATCGCGCCATTGCAGCTGGTCGGCCAGCCGGGACACCGGCCCCGACGCAGGCACCGGCGCCTCGAACAGCGACGCCAGCGGAACGCCGAGGCCGGTCGCAAGTTTCTCGAGCAGCACCGCCGTCGGGCTGCTTTCGCCGCGTTCTATGAGCGAGATCATCGAGCGGCTGACGCCGCAATGCGCCGCCAGCGCCTCGAGCGAAAGGCCGCGGTCGGCGCGCAGGTCCCGCACGCGCTGCGCGATGCGGTCGTTGAGGCTGGGCGGCTGAGTTTCCATGATGCCGGATGAATATCCAACATCATGGAATAGAAGTCAAGGCGAGTTATCGACCGGCGGGAGCGTCCTGCCCGTCCTTCGGCCTCGACGACGGCTCCCAAGAATCAGGCGTGGTCGCGACCAGCTCCTTGAGGTTGGACCAGGGCTTTGCGCCCGGCACGGTGGTGCCGCCCGTGATCGCCACCTTCGCGAAGGCGACCATCCGCTCGCGCAGGTATTGCCTGTCGCTCTCGGGCCAGGTCTCGATGGAATGGGGCGCGCGGGCCACCACGATTTCGCGCGCACCGCGAATGCGGTCGTAGGCGGCGATGGTGCCTTCGAGTGTTTCGGCGCGGTCCCACAGGCCCTTGCCGAAGAAGGCGGCCGGCCACTTGTGCATGCCCGCGAGCGGCGCCGAGTTCGGATAGAAAAGGATGTGGTGGTCCGCCGCCATGCCGCCAAGGAACAGGTTGCGATCGGCCAGGTCGGGCGATGCGGGCAGGTAGCCCGCGCCGCTCGCAAAGGAAGACAACAGAATGGCGCCCTTGATGTTCGAAAGCCCCTTGGGCGGCTGGCATTCGGGCACCGGCATGTCGTAGCTGCACGCGCCCGAAAAGTTCTTGGCCATGGCCCATGCGGTCGACATCGAGCCGCGCGAATAGCCGCCAAGCAGGATCGGAATGCGCGTCGACTTCATGCCGCCCAGCAGCTTGCCGGCCGCCTCCTTGCCTTCGAGCACGCGGCCGTCGGGCGTGAGCAGCCGCAGGCCGTCGCCGCTGTCGAACTGCGCGAGCACGCGAAACACGTCCTCGCCCTGCTCCAGCGTGTGGGTGTCGCTGAATCCGCCGGAGATGCCCTCGCCGCGCCGGTCGTAGGCCAGCACGTCGAAGCCCGCCTGGTTGAGCGCATCGAGGTTCTCGCGCCACCAGCGCTGGCCCATGGTCTCGGTGGTGGCGTTCGGGAACTTGACGTCGACCGCGCGGCCCGTGGCCGGGTCGATGCGGTAGGGCTTTTCGTCGGGGTGCTGGATCGCGGTGAGCTGCCCGCCGCCGCCCGGCGCCATGACGACCAGCGCGCGCATCCTGCCGCCCTTGCCATCGTCGACGCCGCGGCCTTCGATGTACCAGCCGCGCAGCTTGACCGGATCGGCCATCTGCAGGTCGATGCGCTCGAAGCTGTCGCGCGGCACGGTGAACTCGACCACGAAGGTGCCGGCATCGGCGCGCGCAATCGCCTCGGCATAGGGCGCCTTGGCGAAGAAGGCCGGACGCCGGATCTGCCGCAGGTCGACGGGCCCTTCCGGATCGATCCTGCCGGAAGGATCGACCACGCCGGTCGAGCGCGTCGCGCGCGCCTTGTTCGGCGGCAGCCAGCGCTGCATCTGCGCATCGATGCGCGCAAAGCAGGCGGCATCGGCCTTGCAGGCGCGCCAGCGCTCCTTCAGCCGCGCATCTGTGAATTCGTCGACGTAGTAGTCGCTGTCCGCATAGCCCGCTGGCGGGCGGTAGGCATTGACGCCGAACGGCACGCAGGCGGTGCGGCCATCGGACTGCGGCAGCCGGTAGCCGGGCAGTTCGTGGTTGCGGTCGACGCCGACCCAGGCGCGGCAATCGGTGGGCGGCGGTGCCGCCCTTGCGCTCCTGGATGAAACAGCACCGCCATGCGAAGAGCAGCCGCCGATGGCCAGGGCCGCCGCGAGCACCGCAGCTGCGGCCGAGCCGATGCGAAAGAACGTGCGCATGTTCTCGTCTCCTTTCGATCCGCGCCATGCGCGGTTTCATCGCTACAACAGCATGAAAGCCGCGGCGGCCACCAGCGTGGGCCCGAGCGCACCCAGCAGCAGTCCGCCGGCGCCGATGGTCTCGTCGGAGAAGCCGCGCTTGAGCAGCGCGACGCCCGCGGGATTGGGCGCGTTGGCAATCACCGTCAGGCCGCCGCCGGCCACCGCGCCGGCCACGAGCATGTACTTCGATTCGTCCGAGATGTTGGTGATCAGCGAACCCAGGTAGGTGAGCGCCGCGTTGTCGGTGATGGCCGTGAGGCCCAGTGCGCCGAAGAACAAGGCGAGCGGCTGCAGGCTCGATACGACCGGCTCCAGCCACCACTGCTGCATGCCGCCGAGCACCACCAGCCCCGCCAGGAAGAAGCCGACGAGCAGTGCCTCCTTGATGATGAGCGGACTCTGGTGGCGCTCGTAGGCTTGCGTGTAGCCGAGAAACATCAGGAAGAGCCCGAGGAACGCCACCGGATGATGTGCGAACAGCACGATACCGGCCAGCAGCACGAGGTGCACCAGCGCCACGGCGGGCGGCACGGGCGCTTCGGAGAGCGCCGCGTGCGCGCTCGAAGCCGCGGGCAGGTGCTTGCGCAATACGAAAGTGGCCACGGTGGCGTTGACGAGCACGGCCACGGCGGCCTTCCAGCCGAAGGTGGCAAGCATGAAGGCGCTGTCCCATTGCCAGGTCGAGGCCACCATCAGCACCGGCGGCGCGGCGTACGACGTGAGCGTGCCGCCGATCGACACGTTGACGAACAGCACGCCCAGCGCGAGGTACTTCACGGCTTCGGGCACCTGCGGCCTGAAGATCTGCGGCGCGAGCATCAGCGCCGCAATGGTCATGGCCGCGGGCTCGGTGACGAGCGAGCCCAGCAGCGGAACGGCCGCCAGGCCGAGCCATGCCGCCGCAACGGGCGTGGGCAGCGGCAGCACCCGCGCGACAAGGCTCACGCCCGACATGACGGTGCGCAGCACGGGCCGCGAGGCGGCCACCACCATCACGACGAAGACGAACAGGGGCTCGGTGTAGTTGCGCGACTCCGCATAGCCGAGTGCCGGCCCGCCGCCAACGACCAGGGCCATCGCAAGCACAAGCACGATGGCCCAGAAGCCGAAGACGACTTCCACCTCGCCCAGCAGGTGAAAGAGGCCGGCATGGCGGGGAAAGCGGTGCGACAGCCGCTCGAACTGCTTGGCGGCGAAGGTGTGGACGAGCGCGACGGCGAAGATCGCTGCGGCAAGGTACTGGATGGTGGGCTCTTGCATGGGACGGATGGCGTGGTTGATCCGCGTGGCGGCCCGACCATCGCATGAACCTGCGGCGCCGCCAACAAGAAGCAAGCGGCCCCGCACCCAGCCCCAGTTTAACGGGGCCCGCCGGCTAGGGCTGCTGCAGGCGCTGCAGCAGCTCCGCGCTCGGGTAGCCGTCCGCGGGCAGGCCCACGCTGCGCTGGTAGCGGCGCAGCCCTTCGCGCGTGGCGGGGCCCATGACGCCGTCGGCCGCGCCAGTGGCAAAGCCGCGCCGGGTGAGCGCGGCCTGCAGTTCGGCGATCTGGCTGCGCGAGAGCGCCGTCAGGTTCCTCGGCCATGGCGCCTGCACGTCGGGGCCGCCGCCCAGGCGCTGCGCGAGCAGGCCCACGGCGAGCGCGTAGTTGGTCGAGTTGTTGTAGCRCAGCACGGCGCGAAAGTTCGGCCCGACCAGGAAGGCCGGCCCCTGCGCGCCCGCGGGCAGCAGCACCGAGCCATCGGCAAATTCCGGCAGCGGCTGGCCGTCCATGCTCGTGATTCCCTCGGCCGCCCACTGCGCGCTCGGCTGGCGCACGGCCATGTCGGCGCGGCCGTAGTCGAAGCCCGCGGGCAACTTGATCTCCACGCCCCACGGCATGCCGGCCTGCCAGCCCGAGCGCGAGAGAAAGTTGGCCGTCGAGGCCACCACGTCGGGCATGCTGCCCCAGATGTCGCGGCGCCCGTCGCCGTCGGCATCCACCGCGTAGGCCAGGAAGTTCGACGGCAGGAATTGCGTCTGGCCCATGGCGCCCGCCCAGGAGCCGATCATGCGGTCGCGCGCGATGTCGCCGCTGTCGAGGATCTTCAGTGCCGCGAGCAGCTCGCGGCGCGCCCAGTCTTCGCGCCGGCCCTCGAAGCCGAGCGTGGCCAGCGCGTCGATGACCGGGGTGCTACCGTAGTTGCCGCCGTAGTTGCTTTCCATGCCCCAGATGGCGACGACGACGGTGGCCGGCACGCCATAGCGCGCGGCGGCCGCATCGGCTTCGGCGCGCACCTGCTGCAGCTTGTCCTGGCCCGTGGCAATGCGCTGGGGCGAGACGGTGTTGTCGAGATAGTCCCAGACCGTGCGTGTGAACTCGGGCTGGGCGCGGTCCAGCTCGATCACGCGCGGAAGAAACTGCACCTGGTCGAAGGCGCTTTGCAAGGTGGCTTCGCGGATGCCGGATGCGCGTGCGGTGGCGCGGAAGTCTGCCACCCATTTGGCGAAGCGCTGCTGCTCGAGCG
>NZ_JBFTPJ010000175.1:0-7894 GCF_056398445.1 Variovorax sp. 01T439_2 | reverse complement strand
GACGAACACCGGCGCGCACAGGTGGGCCAGCAGGCGGCTGAAGAACAGCTCGGGCGGCGTTTCCGCCGCGACCATCGGGTCGGGCACCTGGTGGTGCAGGTAGAAAGTCTCGCGCACGTGGTCCAGCAGCATGAACAGGATCACGAGGCCGCGCAGGGCATCGATGGAAAGCAGCCGGGCGCGGGCCGGCATGGAAGGAGGCGGGATTTCAGGCATGGCGTTATTGGGAATGAATTCCCAATAATGTAGCGCACCGGAAATTCCGCGCCCGCTATTCCCCGAGCAGCTCCCCGATCGGCTGCAGGTCTTCGACCCGGTCGCAGATCGACTTGATCACCATGGTGATCGGAATGCCCAGCAGCAGCCCCCACACGCCCCAGAGCCAGCCCCAGAAGATCACGCCCACGAACACGGCCACCGGGTTCATGCGGCTGGTGCGGCTGGTGAGCCAGGGCATCAGCAGGTTGCCGACCAGCGTGTGGATGGCAAGCGACACGCCGCCCACCAGGATGCCCATCTCCAGGCTGTTGAACTGCAGGAAGGCCACCAGCCCGGCGGCCACCATGACGATCACCGAGCCGACGTAGGGAATGAGGTTGGTCACGGCCGCGATGATTCCCCACACGGCGGCGCTCTCGACCCCGATGGCCCAGAAGGCGAGGCCCGTGGTCACGCCCACCAGCGCGCTGATCAGGATCTGCACCAGCAGGTAGCGCTCGATGTTGCGGGTGATGTCGTCGAGCACATGCACGGTGACCTTCTTCTTCTGCAGGCTCGGACCGGTGATCTTGATCAGCTTGCGCCGGAAGGTGTCGCCGGAGCACAGCGCGAAGTAGGTCAGGAAGGCGACCAGCGTGAGCTGCCCGATCGCCTCGAGCAGGCCGACGGTGCCGCTCAGCAGGTAGTCGCGCACGTTGAAGGACGGCCGCTCGATGACCACGCGCGCAACGCCCTTGCGGGCCGCGACGCGCGCGGAGTTTTCCTCGGCCGCCTTCTCGAGCTGCGCGGCCGCCTGCTGCACGCTTTCGAGCGGCGTGGCGTTGGCGCTCCTGCTCCGGCGCATGGCCTGCCCCAGTTTCTGGGCCGCGATGGGCAGCGATTCGGCCAGTTGCGTGGCATTGCCCGAAAGCGAATAGCCGGTCCAGCCCAGGCCGCCGAACAGGCCGACGAGGATCAGCGCGGCGGCGATCCAGCGCGGCAGCCACAGGCGGTGCAGCCGCTCGACCAGCGGCGACAGCGCGTAGGTCAGCAGCAGGCTCAGCATCAGCGGGATGAAGACGGCCTGGCCCCATCGCAGCGCGAAGACGCTGGCCAGCACGGCCAGCACCACCAGCGAGGCGCTGCGCACGTCGACCGGCATGTGCAGCAGCAGGCGTTCGGGCTCCGGCCGCAGCTCGGGCGGCACGGCTTCGGGCGGGGACTCCAGCACGGGTTCGGGCGGCACCTCGGCCGGGGGCTCCGCCGGCGATGGCGGCGGCTCCGGGGGCGGCTGCGCGGCCGGGGCATCGCCGGCCGGTTTGTGGTCATCTGTCATCGCGCTTCCTTCAGCACTTCGCGCACTGCAGCCAATTGTCGCCGCGACACCGCCACGGGTTCGGGAATCGCGTCGAGCCGCAGGGCCCAGCCTTCGGCGTCTTCCCCGTCGTCGTATTTCTCGAGCGCGCGGATGGCCGAGCGCGCCACCAGCGCATTGCGGTGCACGCGCAGGAAGCGGGTGGGATAGCGCTCCTCGAATTCGTTCAGCGAGCCGTCCAGGATGTGGCTGCGCGTGGCGGTGCGCACCGTGAGGTACTTGTACTCGGACTTCAGGTAGAGCACCTCCGACAGCGGCACCCGCTCGGCGCGGCCGCGGTCCTGKATGAGCACGCTTTCCTGCAGCGCGTCGGCCTGCAGCGCGCGCCGCTCCTTCAAAAAACGCTCGGCCTTCTGCAGCGCCTGCTGGAGCCGCTCGGCGCGCACCGGCTTGGTCAGGTAGTCGACCGCGTCGAGGTCGAAGGCGGTCACGGCATGCGCCGCATGGGCGGTGACGAACACCACCGCCGGTGCGTCGGCCCGCCCGCGCAGGGCGCGCGCCACCTCGATGCCGTCGATGCCGGGCATGTGGACGTCGAGCAGCACCAGGTCCAGCGCCATGCCCGCGAGATGCTGCTGCGCCTCGGCGCCCTGGGCGGCCTCGGCCACCACTTCGGCGGCGGGCGAGCGGCAGTCGCGCAGCAGCGTGCGCAGGCGCGAGCGGGCCAGGGCTTCGTCGTCAACGATCAGGGTCTTGAGGGTCATGATTCGGCGGGAATGGCAATGCGCACGCGGTAGTTCTTCTGGTCCATGCCGGCGCTGAACTGCATCTGCATGTCGTGCAAGAGCCGCAGCCGGTCGCGCACGTTGGCCAGCGCAATGCCATGGCCGCGCGGCAGGGGCTCGTCGGCCCAGCGCAAGGGCGGCAGGCTGTTGACCACCTCGATCACCACCACGCTGCCGCGGCGCTCGGTGCGGATGCGCAGCTTGGCGCCCTCGGGGCTGGGCTCCACGCCGTGCTTGATGGCGTTTTCGACCAGCGGCTGCAGCAGCAATGGCGGCAGCCGCGCGCTGCTGGCCGCGGCGTCGAGGTCCCAGCGGATGCGCAGCCGGTCGCCGAAGCGCACCTGCTCGATGGCCAGGTAGCGCTCGGCCAGCGCGATCTCGTCGGCCAGCGTGCCCGATTCGCCCGGATCTGCCAGCGCCTGGCGGAACAGCTCGGCCAGGTCTTCGAGCATGGTCTCGGCCTTGGCGGGTTCTTCCCGCACCAGCGCAATGGCGCTGTTGAGCGTGTTGAACAGGAAATGGGGGCGGATGCGCGACTGCAGCTCTTCCAGCCGGGCCGTCATGGCGGCCGGCGTCTGGCCGCGCGCGCGCAGCACCATCGCCGCCATCACCATGCCCGCGACGAAGGCGCCCGCCACGGCGCTCGCGAGCCAGGGCGCGGTGCCCAGCACGCCGGTCAGCCGAAGCAGGCCGCAGCCATAGAGCGAGGAAACGGCACCCAGCGCGGCGCCGGCCGCGTACTGCGCCTGGCGCGGCAGGCGCCCGAGCGGCTTCTTGAGCCCGCAGGCCGCCACCAGCCACAGCAGCGTGGCGGGCAGCGCGCCGCCCGTGACGGTGGCGGTCTGCACCAGCCATTCGCCGGGCGAAGCCGACACGAACAGCGTGGCGGTTGCCACCAGCGCCTCCACGAACAGCACCGCGCGCAGCACCACCCCGATCTGGCAGGCGTCGAACAGCCCCGGGCTGCCGCGCGCGGCCAAACGCCCTCTTTCCGGCGGGGCCGGGGGCGTGGGGGTGGAGGTGGCCGATAAAATCGCCGGATTGCGCATCACTGATACATCGGGTAACCAACCCATTATTGCCTCTACCACGGCTCCCATGACTCAAAACCAACTCGACAAGAAATCCGAAGCCTGGTCGGCCCTGTTCTCCGAACCCATGAGCGACCTCGTGAAGCGCTACACCGCGAGCGTCTTCTTTGACAAGCGCCTGTGGCAGGCCGACATCGAGGGTTCCCTGGCACATGCCGGCATGCTGGCCGTGCAGGGCATCATCGGCAAGCAGGACCACGCCGAGATCGAGCGTGGGATGGCGCAGATCCGCGCTGAAATCGAATCGGGCGCCTTCGAGTGGAAACTCGACCTGGAAGACGTGCACCTGAACATCGAGGCCCGGCTGACCCAGCTCGTGGGCGACGCCGGCAAGCGCCTGCACACCGGCCGCAGCCGCAACGACCAGGTGGCCACCGACGTGCGCCTGTGGCTGCGCGGCGAGATCGACCTGATCGCCGAGCTGCTGGTGGCGCTGCAGCTGTCGCTGGTGGACATCGCCGAGAAGAACGTCGAGGTCATCCTGCCCGGCTTCACGCACCTGCAGGTGGCGCAGCCGGTGAGCTTTGGCCACCACATGCTGGCCTACGTGGAAATGTTCAGCCGCGACGCCGAGCGCCTGCAGGACGTGCGCAAGCGCGTCAACCGCCTGCCGCTGGGCGCCGCGGCGCTGGCCGGCACCAGCTACCCACTCGACCGCGAGCTGGTCGCCAGAACGCTGAAGATGGACGGCGTGTGCCAGAACAGCCTGGACGCCGTGAGCGACCGCGACTTTGCGATCGAATTCACCGCCGCGGCCAGCCYGTGCATGGTGCACGTGAGCCGCATGAGCGAGGAACTGATCCTGTGGATGAGCCAGAACTTCGGCTTCATCCAGATTGCCGACCGCTTCACGACCGGCTCTTCGATCATGCCGCAGAAGAAGAACCCCGACGTGCCCGAACTCGCGCGCGGCAAGACCGGCCGCGTGGTCGGCCACCTGATGGCGCTCATCACCTTGATGAAGGGCCAGCCGCTGGCCTACAACAAGGACAACCAGGAAGACAAGGAGCCGCTGTTCGACACCGTCGACACGCTCAAGGACACGCTGCGGATCTTTGCCGAGATGATCGGCGGCATCACCGTGAAGCCCGAGGCCATGGAAGCCGCCGCGCTGCGCGGCTACGCCACCGCCACCGACCTGGCCGACTACCTCGTGAAGAAGGGCCTGCCCTTCCGCGACGCGCACGAAACCGTGGCCCACGCCGTGAAGGCCGCCACTTCGCACAAGGTCGACCTCGCGGAGCTGCCGCTGGCCGTGCTGCAGCAGTTCAACCCGAACATCGAGAAGGACGTGTACGACGTGCTGAGCCTGCGCGGCTCGCTCAACGCGCGCAACATCCTCGGCGGCACCGCGCCGGCCCAAGTGAAGGCGCAGATCGCGCGCCACCGGGCCCGACTGGCCTGACGCCCAAGGCCCCGCTTGTTCTACGCCATCCCGCTCGAGAACAAACCGAGCTGGCGCAATCCACCGTGGATGACGGTGCTGCTGATCCTCGTGAACATGATCGTGTTCTGGGGACCGCAGCGCAGCGAGGAAAAGGCCGAGGAGCGCGCGGCCCGCTACTACGTGAACAGCGTGCTGCCCGAGCTGGAGCTGCCGCCTTTCGTGGAGTGGCTCGAGAAGACGGACCCCAGGCGCGGCAAGCAGGCGCGGCGCATGCTGCCGCACGAGGAAACCCATCCGCAGCTGCTCGACAGCCTGCAGAACGACAGGAAATTCCTGCAGAAGCTGCAGGCCGGCGAGGTCATCACGCCCGCGAATCCGCGCCATGCCGAATGGAAGCGCGACCGCCAGCAGTACGAGGCGATGCGGCCGGCGTCCTTCACCCAGCGCTGGTCGCTCGACCATGACAAGGGCGCCGAGCCCAAGCCCTGGACCTGGATCACCGCGGCCTTCCTGCACGCCGACACCGGCCACCTGCTGGGCAACATGCTGTTCCTCTTCCTGTTCGGCTTCTCGGTCGAACTGGCGCTGGGGCGCGGCACCTACCTGGCCTTCTACCTGCTCGGAGCCGTCGGCTCTTCGCTGTTGTCTGGCTGGGCCTATGCCGGCAACGGCGGCCACGGCCTTGGCGCCTCGGGTGCGATCTCGGCGCTGATGGGCATGTACGCCGTGATGTACCGGCTGCGGCGCATCCGGTTCTTCTACCAGCTCTTCTTCTATTTCAACTACGTCACGGCGCCTGCCCTCCTGCTGCTGCCGGCCTGGATCGCCAACGAGCTGATGCAGCAATGGTGGGGTGACCAGAGCGTCGGCTACATGGCGCACCTGGGCGGCCTTCTGACGGGCGCCGCGCTGATGGCCGGTGCCATGTGGCTGGGCCGCGTGAAGGCGCCCGAGACCGTGAAATCGGAAATGGCGACCGACGACGACCGCTTCGAACAGCACGTGGCCGCCGCGCGCAAGCTGTCGGCGGCAATGAAGTTCGAGCCCGCCTGCGCCGAGTGGCGCGCCGCCGCCGCCTTGCGCCCCGGCGACACCGACACGCTGCGCGCCTGGTTCAACACCGCGCGGCTGCAGCCCGCGGGCGAAGACTTCCACCAGGCCGCGCGCCGTATCTTCCGCCTGCCCGCCACCGACCCCGACACCCTGGCCCTGCAGCACGCCAGCTACACCACCTACCTCGACCAGGCGAAGCCCGGCGCGCGCCTCCCGCCCGACGACATGGCCCGCCTGGCGCGCCGCTTCACGCGCGTGCGCCAGTTCCAGGACGCCGACAAGCTGTGCCGCGTGCTGCTGAAGACCGCGCCCGACCATCCGGAGCTGGCCGACACGCTGTCGGTCTGCGCCAACGGCCTGCTGCATGCCGGCGAGCGCGACATGGCCGTCGGCTGGCTGCCGCACCTGCTGCGGATCGCGCCCAACGACATGGYGACGCGCGCCCTCGAGCGCGCCTGACCGCGGCTGGAGATCAGGCCGCGGGCCGCAGCAGCCAGCGCACTTCCTGCGTCTGCTCGCTGTCCGGAAAACGCGATTCGAGGGTCGCCAGGATCGGCTGCGCCATGTCGGCGCGGCCGAGCCCCTGCACCAGCACCCGGGCTGCCAGTTCGTAGGCCTGCGGAATGGCTGCATGGCCGCGAAAGCGCCGGTCGAAACCCGACAGCAGCGCCAGCGCCGCATGCGCATCGCCATTGCGCCATTCGGCCTTGGCCAGCGTCATGACGGTGGGGGCGTCGTCGAGCGCAAAGGTCTTGTCCTTTTCGCGGCAGGCCTTGAAGACCTTGAGCGCCTCGGATGCCAGGTCGCGCCGCAGCAGCAGCGGAATGAAGCGGCGCGCCTGGTCGAGCAGCGTGGACGCCTTCTCGGGCGCGAGCAGCAGCACGCGGTGGTAGCGGCGCTGCGCCGCCAGGTCGTCGGCCGCCGCCACGCGCTGCGCCTCGTAGGCGACGCCAAGCGCGCCGGCCACGTCGCCGTCGGTGATGAGCTGCGCCACTTCGGCATCGGTGCGCTGCGCGGCGATCTGCTCGGGCGTGCGGCGGTCCACCGGCGCGCCGTCGTCCACGCCGCCGCCGGGCAGGAGGTCGATGCCGAAGGCGTCGTGGTGCTGGTACATCACGTAGCCCAGCAGGCTCGCCATCACCCAGCCGAAGTAGATGAACGCGAAATTGGCGATCGGCAGCATGATGAGGCCGTCGATCATCGGCAGCAGCATGCCGATGGCAATCTGCGCACCCGCGCTCAGCAGGAACAGGAAGAAGCACAGCAGTGCATAGGGCCAGCCGATGATGCGCATCGCATCCATCACGTAGCCGGGGTTCATGGCCTGGAAGAAGCTGCCCGACTGCACCAGCACGATCACCGCGGCCGGAAAGGTGAACGACACCACGAACACCGCGACCGTGCCCAGCACCGGTTCGTACCAGGCGAGCCAGCCGATCAGCGCGCCCTGCACCACCGAAATGGCAAACAGCTTCCAGGGCAGGTTGACCCAGTCTTCGTTCAGCTCGCGCGGAAAATCGGCCGAGCGCCAGATGCCGCGCGAACCGAGCGCCGTGACCTTGAAGCCGTAGCGGCTGGCCGCCAGCACGATGCCCAGTTCGATCACGACCAGCGACAGGCCGGGATGCAGGAAAGGAATGGCCTCGAACAGCTGGCTGCAGAACGCGAGCACCAGGCCGTACATGAACGGCCGCAGCTGGAACGGAAACGCGAAGAAGCTGTTGAGGCGGTGCCAGAACGGCGGCGGGGGCGGGGGCGATTCCTTGATGCGCATGATGGCCTTGCCCGCGGCTACTTGAAGAAGTCGCTCTGGCTCATGGCGCCGCGCCCGCCCAGGCGCACCACCGTGACGCCGTCGCCGTGCACGAGCCGCATCTGGCCCAGTTCGCGCTCCAGCCGCTGCGTGAAGCTGCTCTTGAACTGCATGGCCGCCTCGCCCATCTTCAGCACGCTGGTGCCTTCGACGGTGGCGCTCTTGCGGTCGCTTGCCACGTCGATGCTGTCGATGTGGTACTCGTACTCGAKGGTGAGCATGCCGCCCATGCGCTCGCCCACCGACTCGAAC
>NZ_JBFTPJ010000174.1:0-7904 GCF_056398445.1 Variovorax sp. 01T439_2 | reverse complement strand
GCAAGGAGCAGTTCGGCCTTGATGGCCCGCTCCACATGCGTGTTGCCCCTGGAAGCCAGTGCCTTGCGCACCTTGGCTTCGAAGGTGTCGCGCCGAGCCCCGATCTGGTTCGACTCGTGCTGGCGGTAGTCGATGAGTGGCTGCTCCAGCAGATTGACCCGGCCGATGGCCGACGCGATGATGCCCAGCCATTCATCGTGCACCCATTCGACGGGCAGAGGCAGGGCATGCTCGAGCAGAGAGCGTCGAAACACCGTGGTCGCGCCGGTCACGAGGTTGCGCCGCAGGAACACATCGAAAGCGTTGCCGCCGTGGACGCGCTCGATCTCCGAGGGGGTGACTTCGAGCGCATGGAACAGCGTATCGCCGATGTCGCGCCGCTCGGCATCGACAAGACGCGCATCGGTGTGCAGAAGCAGAAGATTCGGATCGCTCTCGAAAAGCGGCGCCATCTGCGCGAGGCGCTCGGGGAGCCAGATGTCGTCCTGGTCGCTGAGCGCAATCAGTTCGCTGGTGCAGGCCCCGATGGCCTGCTCGAAGTTCTTGACCACGCGCAGCGCGGGCCGGTTCTCGAAGATGCGCAGGGCCACGGGGTGCCCCGGCCGTTCGGCCGCGCACTCGGCCACCGCAGCCCGCACCACCTCCACCGAGCCGTCGGTCGACGCATCGTCGGACAGCACGATCTCCACCGGCGGCAGGGTCTGCAGGCAGATGCTGCGCACCTGCTCGCGCAGGAAACGCGCGCCGTTGTGGGTGCAAAGGGCGACGGAGATCTCGGGGGAAGGGGGGATGCTCATGGCTTGCTCGTCTTGCGAGCGGTTATCAATGTGGCGAGGCGATGGGAGGCGGTTTCAACGGTTCCTGGAGCCTCCAGCGCGGGGGCCGGTAAAATTATCCCTTTCTTCACTCCCGAACAAGAAAATGCGCGCCCTCTCAATTGTGCTATTGGGGCGCGCAGAATCCCGGATCCGACCGGCATCGCAGCAGGCAACATCCAAGCCAGGTGCATGTTTGTGAGGCCTGGGCGGAACTGTCACTGCAATATCATCACCAATGCGCAGCGCACTGGGCCGGCGTCCAGGCCCGCGGTATTGGCCGAATCGGCAACGTCCAGCACGGGACCCTTTCTCGGCGGATATCGCCATACCCATTGAAAGAGAAACATCGATTGACGAACATCGGCAACGAGGAACTGGTGCTCATTGAAGCCCAGTGTCGAGAACATCCGGGCGAAAATGGCTTCGCGCGCCTGGCAAACACCGACGGGCGCATATGAGCCAGATCCATTCCAATTTGCACCGCAGCCCATGGTCTGACTGGTGGGAAGGTACCCGCCGCACAGACATCTGGTGGACGCTCGCATGGTTCGATGTCGTGCTGCGCTATCGCCGCTCGATGCTGGGTCCGATCTGGCTCACGTTGAGCATGGGCGCCATGATCGGCGGCATGGGACCTCTGTACAGTTCGCTGTTCGGAACGGAACTCTCCAAGTTCTTCCCTCACCTTGCGCTGGGCATCATTTTCTGGGGCTTCTTTTCAAGCGTGGTGACGGAGTCATGCAACGCCTTCGTGGGCTCCTCCAACTACCTCAAGCAAGGCTATTTCCCGATCAGCCTGTTCGTCTGGCGAAGTCTGGCTCGGAATCTGATTCAGTTTGCTCATCAGATCGTGCTGTACATCCCCGTTGCCCTTTGGGCGGGCATCTCGCTCTCGTGGTCCGTGATGCTGGTCATTCCTGCAATGGCCATTGCGATTGTCAATGCGCATGCACTTGGATTGCTGCTCGGCCTCATCTGCACACGGTTTCGCGACGTCACTCAAATTGTGACCAGCGTCATGCAGATGCTGATGTTCCTGACGCCCGTATTCTGGCTGCCTGAGAGCCTGCCCAACCGCGCCCAATACATCCTCTGGAACCCGTTTGCCCAGATGCTTGACCTGCTGCGCACGCCGCTGATGGGGGGAGTTGCCGCGCCGCACAGTTGGCTCGGCATCGCAGGGTGGACCGCCCTGACCGTGGTCGCCTCCGCAATTTTGTTCACGAGATACCGCCGACGCGTTGTCTATTGGCTCTGATACATGGCTTCCATTTCCCTCAAAAACGTTGCCGTCAACTTTCCGATCTATGGCGCCGGTGCAGCGTCATTGAAGAAAACACTTGCGGCTTCCGTCACCGGCGGCAGGTTTGGCAAGGAGACCGGCGTCACCGTCGTTCAGGCGCTGAGCGACATCAACCTCGAGCTGAAGAGCGGAGACCGCCTGGGGCTGATCGGGCACAACGGGGCGGGCAAATCGACCCTGCTGCGTACGCTGGCCGGTGTCTATGAGCCCTCCGCCGGTGAATTCAAGCGCGAAGGAACGGTATCGAGCCTGATCGATCCGTCGCTTGGTATCGAGGCCGATGCGACCGGCATCGAGAACATCATGCTGCGCGGACTCGTCATGGGCCTCAGCAAAAAGGAAATTGACGCACGCATCCCGGAAATCTGCGAATTCAGCGGCCTCGGGCAGTACGTGAACATGCCTGTGCGCACCTATTCCACCGGGATGATGATGCGGCTCGCCTTTTCGATCTCCACCAGCGTCGAGGCCGACATTCTCCTCATGGACGAATGGCTCTCGGTCGGCGATGCCGACTTCACCGAAAAGGCGGAAAAGCGCATGCGGGACGTGGTTTCCAAGTCGGGCATTCTGGTCCTGGCCTCGCATTCGCCGGCACTGATCGCGAAGGAATGCAACATGGTCGTCAAGCTGAGCCATGGGCGGCTCGAGCCCGCCGAGCTTTCCGTGCTGGCCGACGCAACGGAACTGGACGACCGGCCTTAGAGCCTGTGCCGCGGGCGCCTTGGCCGGCAGGCTCCGGCCCATGTGTCCAATCTCTCTCTTCCAAGGCAGAATTCAAGCGTCTGCAGCACGTATCGGCCATCCGACGTGCAAAGTTGTGCGCTTTCCTTGAACAAAGAGAGAGGGTTTCATGAAGAAGCATGCTGTTGTTACGGGCATCACCGGGCAAGATGGCGCCTACCTGGCCGGGCTTCTGCTCGCCAAGGGCTATGTTGTCTATGGCGCTTATCGCCGCACCAGTTCGGTGAACTTCTGGCGCATCGAAGAGCTTGGAATCCAGCACAACCCCGATCTTCATCTGGTCGAATACGACCTTACCGACCTTGGCAGCTCGATTTCGCTGATCCGCGACGCAGCGCCGGACGAGGTCTACAACCTCGCGGCCCAGAGCTTCGTCGGCGTCAGCTTCAATCAGCCCATCGCCACCGCGCAGATCACCGGCCTGGGTACGCTGCATCTGCTGGAAGCCATCCGCCTGGTCAACCCCAAGATCCGCTTCTACCAAGCCTCGACATCCGAGATGTTCGGCAAGGTCCAGGCCATCCCGCAGACCGAGGAAACGCCCTTCTATCCGCGCAGCCCCTATGGCGTTGCAAAACTCTACGCCCACTGGATGACGATCAACTACCGCGAAAGCTATGACATCTTCGGCTGCAGCGGCATCCTCTTCAATCATGAAAGTCCCCTGCGCGGCCGGGAGTTCGTCACCCGCAAAATCACCGACGGGGTTGCGAAGATCAAGCTCGGCAAGCTGGACGTGCTGGAACTCGGCAATCTCGACGCCAAGCGCGACTGGGGCTTTGCGGAGGAATACGTCGAGGGCATGTGGCGCATGCTGCAGGCAGAAGAACCCGACACCTACGTGCTCGCAACGAATCGCACGGAGACCGTGCGCGAGTTCGTTGCCATGGCATTCAAGAGCGCCGGCATGGCCATCGAATTCAGGGGCACCGGCGATTCGGAGTCCGCGGTCGACACGGCCACCGGCAAGACCGTGATGCGCATCAATCCGGCGTTCTATCGCCCGGCCGAAGTGGAACTCCTGATCGGCAATCCCGCCAAGGCCAAGGCCAAGCTTGGCTGGGAACCCGCGACCACCCTCGAACAGTTGTGCCAGTTGATGGTGGAGGCCGACCTCCGGCGAAACGCCCAGGGCCAGTCATTTTGAGGATATTGCTGACAGGCGCCGAAGGATTCACCGGCCAGGTATTTGCCAAGCGAGCTGTTGCGGCTGGCCACGCCGTCATTGCACTTCAGTCCGACCTGACGCATCGCGAGGCCCTGCACCAGGAAGTGTTGGCGCTTGCGCCCGACGCCGTGGTGCACCTGGCAGCCATCAGTTTTGTGGGGCACGCCAACGAGGCAGCGTTCTACGCAGTCAATGTGGTCGGGACCACCCATCTGCTGGACGCGCTGGTGCAACTGCCTGCCAGGCCTGCCCGTGTTCTCCTGGCCAGCAGCGCCAATGTCTACGGCAACACGGCCCAATCGCCCATCACCGAAAGCCAGCCGCCGGCGCCCATCAACCACTATGGCATGAGCAAGCTCGCCATGGAATTCATGGCGAGGACCTACAACGAGCAGTTGAACCTGGTGGTCGCGCGCCCCTTCAACTACACCGGGCCCGGACAGGACGCCCATTTTCTGATCCCTAAACTTGCCGCGCACTTTGCCTCGCGTGCGCCGTCGATCGAGTTGGGCAATCTGGATGTCGAGCGCGAGTTCAACGATGTGCAGATGGTCTGCGATGCCTACCTGCTGCTGCTCGCACATGGAGAGCCGGGCGAGACGTACAACATCTGCTCGGGACGGCCGTATGCGCTGCGCCGGATCATCGAGACTTTTGCACGGATGACTTCGCACAACCTGCGAATCGAGATCAATCCGGCATTCGTCAGGGGGAATGAAGTGCACCGTCTGTGCGGGAACCCGCAGAAACTCCGAACACTTCTCTCTGGACACGGGGCCACGTTATACGAACCCGCACTGGAAGAAACGCTGGGACACATGCTGCTTCCCATACAAAATTAACCGAGCTGCAGCGCGCGAAGAATTGCTTCGGTCTGGTGTTGCCAGCCGAACTTCGAGAGTGCATCGCGCCGGGCCTCTGCCGCCATTGCTTCATAGGCCTCACTATGATCCAAAGCTCGCAGAATCACCTCCGTCCATTCGTGTGCTTTGGCCAGGTACCCGTTCTCACCGTCGCGAATCGCCCGCCGATAGGTGAAGCTCGGCGAAGCGATGCTCAAGGTGCCGACGGCGGCCGCCTCGAAGTACTTCAACTCGGACTTGCAGTCGGTGAAGGCATTCGATTGCAACGGCATGAGATTGAACTCAACGGTTCCGAGCAGGCGCTGCAGATTCACGTAGTCGTGAAAGGGTTTCCGACTGATGCGGTGGGAAAATTCGCGCATCACTGGACCATGGTCGATGTAGCCGACGACCATGACTTCCAAGTCTGGTCGTTCGGCCATCACCTCTGCCAGTGCGGGCTCGACGATCGCATAGTCGAGGCGATGGGACGGTGAGCCACTGAAGTAGCCGAGGCATACCTTGCCATTGCCGGAAAAACGTGTGCGCTGCTTCTCGGCAAATACTTTTTCCGCGAGCTCGAGTTGCTCCTTATTCATGAAGTTCGGAACGACAAACACCGGGAGCCCCGAGTAGTTCGCAAGTTTTTGCGCGAGATACTCATTGGTCGTGATGGCGCCATCGCACAGCTTCAGCGTCTGGCCCATGCGGGCGATCATTGCGAACCAGTCGTCCCAAAGGCCATTTTGTGTGACGTCGAGACCCAAGGTGGCCACTAACAGATGGGCGTAGTCCGTGTCGAAAACCAGATCGTCGACATCGAACAGAACTCGTTTTCGTTGCGCACGAAACTTGGCGATCAATCCGCTGACCTGATGGCAATAGCGCGAGCGGCAGATGACCAGCACATCAGCTGCATCCGCAATTTCGCCGAAACGTTCGCTGTCGGACAGGAAGAAATAGCTCGCCGAGACATTGCCCATCTGGTTGCCGTTGAGCACCTGAGCCATGTTGTAGGCGCGATAGCGAAACGTGCTGTTGTTCGGCTCTTCGTAGAAGTAGGCCACGCGCACCTTGCGCTGATACAGCATTGCCAGCCGCTCCGAAAGAGGCTGAAGCCAAGGGTCCGCATAGGGTACGGGCGGAGTATCCAGTTCAAACATCAGCGTGCCGTCGCGAGCGATTTAAGGATTGGCTCGAACGACTGGGTCCAGTCCACAATCAGCTCGTTGGCCGCGAAATTGCGCGCTCGCATTTTCTTGTCTTCCGCAAGCGCCACACCAGCGCGAAGCGCGTCGAGCGATGCCTCTGCATTCAGTTCGGCGCAAATGATATTGCGTGAATAGTTGGACAGATCCTGCTTGTTGGCGAACTTGTTGGTCACTACGACTGCGCCGCTGGCCGCCAAATCGAGCGGCGGATAACTAGGGTGCGGCGTGTACATCAAACAGAGTCCGAGATCGACCGTCCCTACAAGATCGGCATACGCCTCCCAGTCAAGGCCTTCGCAACGAACAGGCACATAGCCATTGCCGAACGTCACGTTGGGGATGTCCTTGCCGACCAACAGGATCTCCCATTGCTCAAGGTCAAAGATTCCTTCGTTGATTGCCCTATCGATGATCTCGATGCCGTTAAAGAAAAGATTGCGCAGATTTTTCGGCCGCGCATAGAAGAAGAATCTTTTCTTGCCACCCGGATCCCGCGGGCGCTCGTGAAACAGCGACTTCGGGAATGCTGGTTCGAACCAGTCCCCATTGCGCTTCAGATGGTCCAAGCCGTTCGCGACCAGATGGTCGTACAGGAGCCGCGTGTTGACTACGAATCTGATGTCTTGGTTGCTCAGGATTCGTTCGCATTGAACCCGGTCGTCCCCGAATGGATAGAACATCCGTTCGTCCTCCTGAAGGAGATAGATGATCGAAGCAGGAGGCACGCTGGCCAGCGTGGCAGCGGTCGTCCACCAAGAGGTGGTGATGAAAGTCTCGTCAGGATGGATATCCAGGCCTGGAGCCCCTGCGTTCTCCGGTCTTGAGCCATCCACCACCAAGGGAGCAAACACCAACTGAATCTCATGCTTCAACTGGATTCCGTAAGCATCCAGGATTTGCGCAGCATTCGACGCCGATGGTACTTCGGTGCGCGTCACGATTCGCAACGTGGCATTCAACCGATTTGCCAGTTGTGCAGCCAACAACAGCGCAGTTCCCACGCCGCCAAACAGACTCCCCCTACCAATACTGTCGGTCACCAAGCTCACCCGCGGGATCGACGTCTTAGGAATGAGATAAGTCTCCAGCGACTGAGTGGTCAGAAAGCGTGCGCGAACGACTTTGTCCGCGGCCATCGGTTGATCGCCTGTGTTGAGGACGGCAATGTCCATCGCGTGACTGTCGATCGCTGGATTGCTAAGGGCCACGCTGTTGAAAATTGGACGCCCCTCAATTGCAGCACCTGCCTTGGCGCGAATGAGCCGCATCACCGCAGCTGTACCTTGCTCATTCCAAAATGCCAAAAACCGCCTCCATCGCTCGATCATCGCTATTTCCTTGTTTTTTCTAAAATTCCGACGGAAGAGACAGGAGCTACTGCCGCAGGCTTACCAAGAGGTGGTTGAAGCGCCCGTTCTCGCAACTCTAGTTGCCGTTTCTGCGCAGCGATTTTTCGCTGCACCGCGTCGAACTGTTCTTGTTCTACTTTTTTCTCACTATCGCTCATACGTGTTTCGCAGGGCCCTCTTGTCTCATGAGCCGAAGAAACTCTTCGGAGAAGCGGTCGACAGTAAATTTTTCTTCATAGACTTTGCGCGCCTGCAATCCGATGTCGCGCATCCTGGCCCGATCCTGGAACACCGCCAGCAACTGTTCTGCCAGCGAAGCCGCATCCGCTGCCTCGAAAAGGAGGCAAGACTTGTCGTGCGCCAACACCTCTGCGACGCCGACATTTGGATTGATGATCGACGGCTTGGCGAGCATCGCGCCTTCAACAACCATCAGCGAAAATGCTTCATCACGCGAGCAACAGACGAC